>CAXMRQ010000071.1:0-7025 GCA_964196115.1 uncultured Gammaproteobacteria bacterium | reverse complement strand
AGCGTTCTGGAAACCGCGATTGACGATCTCGATGGCACCTTTTCTTTCCTGGTTTCAACGCCTACCGAGATTGGCTACGCGAAAGATCATCTGGCCGCAAAACCGATGGTTTTATTCGAAACCGACGAGATGATCGCCATTGCTTCGGAAGAAGTTAGCCTGAATCGCCTGTTTCCAGGTCAGTCTATCAATTCAACCGAACCAGCCCCGGGAACATTCCAGACATGGTCACGATAGATTTAAGTCAATCTAGCATCACCGATGCCAATTTAAAAATCCGCGCCTGCGGCCAGCAAGGTCAGGATGTCGAAATTATTAATCCCGATGCGCGCCATAATATCGGCGTGGGTCTGGTTGACCCGATTAAGGTACGCATTAAAGGCTCTGCGGGATATTTTTGTGGCGGATTGTCTCACGGCGCGCATTACGAGATTGAGCACAATGCGGGCTGGGCGGTAGGCGACAATATTTACTCCGGTTCCGTCGTTGTCGGTGGTAATGCCGGAGCGATTGCCGGGGTTGCAATCCGCGGTGCAGAGATCGTCGTTCGTGGCAATATGGGTAGCCGTGCCGGGCAGGTAATGAAAGCAGGCACCTTGTGCTGCGGCGGTAACTCGGCATTTATGCCGGGTTACATGATGTATGGGGGTCGAATTATCATACTAGGCGATGCGGCTGAAAAGGTCGGTTCGGATATGAGTGCTGGCGAGATTTTTGTCGGCGGAAAAATCAAAAGCCTCGGTAGCGACACGATGATTGCTGACATGGAGGCAGGCGAGCACGACTCCATCATGGAGTTTCTGGACCGCTATGAAATAAAATTTAACGGCCAGTTCACCAAAATTGTGAATGCCGGTAAAAAACTACGCTACGCTAACTCAGAACCGCGGTCTCGTCCGCAACCTTTCTTTGTATCGTCCAAATCTTCCAACTACTGGAATGCCAAAGTTCAGGAAGATATCTGGATTAAAGGCGAAGTAGGGCGCTATCGCATTCGTGGCTATGGTGCTTCAAAACCGGTACCACATCTGAATGATATTGCGTTCGTCAAGGATGTTTCGGCACTGGCAGCCAAGCCCGAAGACCTGAAGCATATCAATTTGAAAACAACGGTTGGCGGCCGCTACGGCGCTAAGCCATTAAGCCTGTCGATGCCGGTAATGATTGCGCCGATGAGTTTTGGCGCACTGAGTCGTAAGGTTAAAATTGCACTGGCGCGTGCCTCACGTCTGTCGGGAATTTCCGAAAACACCGGTGAAGGTGGCATGCTCGATGAGCAGCGCGCGGAAGCCGATCAATTGATTTTCCAGTGTCTATCGGGTCGTCTCGGCTGGAATGTTAAAGACATGCAGCGTGCCGATGCGATTGAAATTTATATTTCCCAGGGCGCTAAACCGGGCCTCGGTGGTCAGTTAATGGCGAAGAAAGTGACGCCTGAGCTGGCTGCGATCCGCGGTATTCCCGAGGGAATCGACCTGCGTTCACCCTCACGTCACCCCGACGTACTCGGTGCAGATGACCTGGTCATTAAAGTAGAAGAGTTTCGTGAAGCGACCGGGCACAAAGTGCCACTCGGCATCAAGATGGGTGCCGGGCGTGTCAACGACGATATTAAAATTGCCTATAAAGATGGTTTCGATTTTGTCGAACTCGATGGCTTGCAGGGGTCTACCGGTGCGGCGAGTACCGAAGTACTGGAAAACGTCGGCATTCCTACACTATCGGCAATTCAGGAAGCGATTGATGGATTGAAAGAAATCAATGCCGGTGATGACATGGATTTGGTGATGATGGGTGGCATTAAAGATGGTGTAGATGTGGTCAAAATGCTGGCGCTGGGCGCGCACTGCACCTCGGTTGGCACATCGGCCATTATCGCCGGTGGCTGTATTGCCTGTATGCAATGCCATGTCGGTAGCTGCCCGGTTGGCATCGCGACGCAAGACAAGGTGCATGAAGCGCGTTACGACATGGATCTTCAGGCGCAAAACATTCACCGATATCTTGAATCACTGCGCTGGCAAATCGCTGCGATCACCAATGCTCTAGGTTACGACGATGTACATAAGGTGGGTCGTGAAGTTCTGGTTGCATTGACCCCTGAAGCGGCGGATATCACCGGTCTTCCGTACGACCCGTCACAGCGAACAGTCAAACGCGCAGAAATTGGTCTTGAATTTCTTGATCGCAAGGCGGGATAAACATGGCTTTAACTAATTCAAATTTTTCTATCACTGCGACACCCGATCTGCAGGATGACACATCAGATATCCATTATGTGCCCGCACCCTGTCAGGTAGCCTGCCCGATTGGCACCGATGCACCGTCTTATATCGGTTACATTTGGGAAGGTAAAAACGAAGAAGCGCTGGAAGCCATTATGGCGACCAATCCGTTCAGCGCAATCTGTGGTCGCGTTTGCGACGCGCCCTGTGAACCTGCCTGCAGACGTGCGGATAGTGATAGCCCGATTGCTATCCGTAATCTCAAGCGCTACGTGCTAGATACATTAGGTCCTGGTTATGCGCTACCTGCGGTAAAAGTGACCCAACAAAAGACCATTGCTATCGTTGGTGCGGGCCCGGCCGGTTTGACTGCGGCCCACGACCTGGCTGAAGCGGGTTATGAAGTACATGTACACGAAGCCTCGGATAGACTCGGTGGCATGATGGTTTGGGGTATTCCTCGATTCCGTCTGCCAGAAGGTGTGGTGCAACAGGATATCGACCGAATCACAGGCCATTGTCCGGGAATCAAAGTCCACCTTAACTCTGCTCTGGGTCAGCAAGTTTCCGTTGAAGAATTGAAATCGAAACACGATGCAGTGCTGCTGTCCATCGGTGCATTTGTCGGCAAGAAAATGAGTGTTCCCGGAGAGTCCGAACCCTTCGTAGAAGACGGTGTTGGCTTTCTGTATCGAATTAATGCGGGAGAACGCCCCACTTTACCGGAAACGGTTCTGGTCATCGGTGGTGGCGACGTGTCGATGGATGCCTGTCGTGTGGCGATACGAATGCCCGGCGTTAAAAAAGTTAAAGTCATTTATCGTCGTGACGCCGAAGGTATGCCCGCGCGTAAAGAGGAATTGCAGGGCGCCATCGACGAAGGTATTGAAATTGTATACAACACCCAACCGGTCGAAGTGATCGAGGGCAGGGCATTGCGTTGCATTCGCACCGAAATGGGCGAACCCGGTGAAGATGGTCGTCGGCGGCCTGTCAATATCGAAGGCTCTGAACATGATATCGAATGCGGTCTGGTGATTGCTGCGGTTGGACAAAAATCAGAATGCGCCGAACTGGATGAGCTGAATTTGATGGACTGGGACCGGGTAAAAACGAATTTCGATGGTATGACTACCGATGATCCGATGATTTTTGCTGCGGGTGATGGCGCTTTCGGCGGCTCAACGATAGTTGAGGCGATGCATCAGGGTCATCGTGCGGCTTATTACATGAAAGCCTATCTGGAAGGAATGGTTAAACCTTTACCTTATCGCACACCGTACCGGACGCGCCGTGTGCCGATATGTAACGATCCCGACTGGGAACTCAACCCACGGGTTCATCAACTATTTAACGGCGTGGGTGCAAAACCGATCGAGTTTCCAGAAATCGAGGTAACCTACACTGCCGCCGAAGCCAAAAGCGAGGCGGCGCGTTGTTTTCGTTGTGATGCCGAGACCGGTTCCGGTGATTATACCGTGGGTAGCCGCGAGTCTATTTTTGCGATGGCGCGTTTAACGCCATTTGACTTCGACAAGCAGATTAGCATTCTGGATAAGCGACTGGAAAATCGCGTTAACCCGTTTGGAGAAGAACATCAGGCAACATTAGATGATCTGGTTTTCCTGCCAGCCAACCTGTCGCGTCTGGTCATCGACCCCTATCGCGAAAGCTGCAAAACAACCACTCTTCTGGGGGCAATCAAAAACATTAAGCTGGATATTCCATTCACGGTAACGGGTCTGGATAATGCACCAACTGAGATTCGAGAATCTTTTGCTAAATCGATTTCACGGCATGGTGCCGCGTATGTCGGTGCTAAGCCGATTGGCGGAGAGGCTAAATGGATACAAATTGTGGATGGGGTGACCGATGACAGTGCCGATGCGGTTTTGTATAGAGCGGACGAAGCCCTGGCTGCGGGTAGGGTTTCTCGAGCAGTAGATAATCAGCCTGTGGGCTTGCTGGTTAACCGTGCAAACCTGGAGCAGGCGATCCCGTTTGCGTTGGAGCAGAAGCTCGACATTCTGTTGCTGGATTCGAGCAATGGCTTGCCCGGTCTGGGTGCAGAGCTTTCTGGCGCGCCCGACATTTCTATTTTGAATCGAGCGGTTACGCAACTGCGGGCATTGAACAGCGAAGAAGAAGTCGATCTACTTTTCTTCGGTGGATTGCGTACCGGTACAGACGGTGCCAAAGTATTAGCACTGGGGGCAAAAGCGGTGACACTTGGTGCCGCAGCTGTGCTTTCCCTGGGTGCCGATATTTCGAGCGGCGAGCCTGTCTATAGTGCTAATTTAAGCGAGCAAGAAAGGGATGAGCGCAGTTTCAATTTGTTACAGGCGTTTAATGCCGAGTCATCAATGATGGCACGCTGCACCGGTAAGACTAATGTGCAAAATCTGGAACCTGAAGATCTGCGTGCGATCACTTTGTCGGTTTCGCACGCAGCAGGGGTTCCAATGGCTGGAAGTTTGAATCAGCATTAAACTGCTATTAGCCCGGAAATTTCATAAATCTGCGCAATGATCGCGCAGTATATTGATTTCACAAGGAAATATCCGAAGAAGCCTCGTATCAATGATTCCGAGCGACTGAGGAACTATTTCTTGTGGAATCAATAGGCAAGTGAGATTGTGCATGGTTTACGAATTTTCCGGGTTAGAATAAACATAACAACAAATCAAAAATAAGAGGGCAAATAAAGTGGCAAAAGATCTCGAAAAGATAGCAAAAGATAAAGGCATTAAATATTTTCTGGTGAGCTGGGTCGATTTATTCGGCGTGCTGCGCGCCAAACTGGTGCCTGCGCGGGCGATTAAAGGCATGCAGAAAGACGGTGCCGGATTTGCTGGCTTTGCCGCCTGGCTCGATATGACACCTGCGCACCCGGATTTATTCGCGCTGCCCGATGCCGATAGTTTTATCCAACTACCCTGGAAACCCGAAATCGGTTGGGTCGCAGCCGATCTGTGGATGGACGGCAAAGAGGTAGAAGCTTCACCCCGAGTAGCCTTGAAGCGCCAGCTGGCAAAATCCATGAAAAAAGGTTATCGCGTGAAAACGGGTGTCGAGTGTGAATATCACCTGATTACTCCCGATGGCACACAACTGGCCGATTCAGCCGATACCCAGTCTAAACCCTGCTATGACCAACTAGCGCTGATGCGTCAGTACCCGGTCGTCGGTCAAATTTGTGACTCGATGCTTGAGTTGGGCTGGAATCCGTATCAGAACGACCATGAAGATGCGAACGGGCAGTTCGAAATGAACTGGGATTTTGACGATGCGCTGAAAACTGCTGATCGGCATGTGTTTTTTAAATACATGACCAAGACTATTGCAGAAAACAATGGTATGCGCGCTACTTTTATGCCCAAGCCTTTTAGTCATCTAACCGGTAACGGTTGTCATGCGCATATTTCGTTTTGGGACAAGGCTGGCAAGGAAAACCTGTTTGCAACGAGCAAAAAAGATGCTCGTGGACTGGGCTTGTCGCCACTGGCTTATCAGTGCCTGGGTGGCATCATGCACAGCGCACACGATATGACGGCGATATTCAATCCAACCGTGAATAGCTATAAGCGCATTAATGCGCCGCGTACCACATCGGGTGCAACCTGGTCGCCGAACGCAGTTACCTACGGCGGAAATAATCGTACCCATATGGTTCGCATTCCTGACGATGGTCGCTTTGAATTGCGCCTGATGGACGGTGCTGCCAATCCATATTTGATGCAGGCGGGTATTATAGCCACCGCGCTCGATGGTATCGACAATAAGCGTGATCCCGGTGATCCCCTGCACATAAATATGTACGAAGAAGGACACAAGGTGAAAAATGCGAAAAAACTGCCTTCTAATCTACTGGATGCATTACGTCAGCTGGATAGCAACAAGGTAATTCGTGCCGGTTTAGGCGATGATTTAATCAACGCCTATGTGAAGCTGAAAATGGACGACTGGAACAACTATACCTCGAATCTGAGCGACTGGGAAAGAGCCAATACGCTCGACTGCTAGAGATAGTTTATCAACCTTTTAAAAAGCTCAAAGATCGGGGGTCGGGTCTTTGAGCTTTGTCTTTGATGTTATCAAACCTCGGGATTGAATTACGCACTAGCCTCGCGGTGGCCTACAGCGGTATTGCATGGGGCTTATGCTGCCTTTTGGGGTGCGCCACACTTAAATCCCGGGGTTGTAGGACTGCTGATGATGACTGAAATTAGTGTGGGTACGGTGACAGCTACAATCTGGGCAGGGGAGCCTTTCGGAATGCGTGAACTCATCGGCGTAACACTGATTACGCTAGCCGGGCTAAGTGAATTTATATACGCCCCGATATTGCGAATTATCACCATTAACAGGTAGACTTATCGGTCGAGTTTTATGTCGTTTTTAAGATACTTCCTTCCGACAGTGGAATTATGATACCTTGCGCGCAAGATTTGATACCGCCTGGCATTTCAGACCTTATTAACGATTGACCAACAACTGATTATAATTAAATTATCCCCCCTATTTGGAGAAAAAAATGGCTAAAAGTGACATTCAGATTGCTCGTGAAGCAACGCTGAAACCTATTACAGAGGTTGCAGATAAACTTGGAATTCCCGCCAGTGCGCTGAAACCTTATGGTCATGACAAAGCCAAAATTATTCCGGAATACATTAAATCTTTAGCCGACAAAAAAGATGGCAAGTTAATTCTGGTAACGGCCATTTCTCCAACGCCGGCCGGTGAAGGTAAAACAACCACTACCGTAGGCCTTGGCGACGGCCTCAATAGCATTGGTAAAAA
>CAXMRQ010000070.1:0-4971 GCA_964196115.1 uncultured Gammaproteobacteria bacterium | reverse complement strand
GGGAAACCGAACCTGCATCGGTACCACCGATACCCGCGTCGATGATCCTGTTACCGAGGTAAGCGATGAAGATCGAGATTTTGTGCTGTCGAATATCAATGCCAGGTTGAATCTGCCGACGCCATTAACCCGTGATGACGTGATTGCCGAGCGTTGTGGGGTTCGCCCACTGGCGATCAGGAAAGGGCAGGACTCTGAAACAGATTTCATGCAATTGTCTCGCAAACACGTGGTCGAAACTTCGTCTGAATTAGGCCATATCAGTATCTTTGGTGGCAAGTTAACCGATTGCCTGAACGTCGGAGATGAAGTTTGCGAAACTGTTTCAGAGCTTGGCGTTCGCCTCCAGGCACCGCAGGGCAAATGGTATGGTGAGCCGGGAAGCGCCGAGCGGCGCGCCTATTTCCGACGGGCAAGGGAATTAGGCCTGGACGAAATAAAAGCGAAGGATACCGGAGAAATACTGAGCCAGCGTCTGTGGAGACGTTATGCCGCACACGCAAATGCGATGCTCGATGCAATCGAACAGGATCCCTCGCTAAGCGAGCCCCTGATTGAGAGCGGGGGTATCCGCCACTGCGAAATAGATCACCTGGTGAATAACGAGTTAATTATCAAACTACAGGACTTTCTCCGACGGCGCTCGAAAATTGCGTTGCTGCTGTCGCCCGATGAACTCAGAGAATCGACTGGTTTATACGAGGCCTGTGAAAAATTATTCGGCGAAGATGCAAAGTCCAGGTTCGACGAGTACTTTGACGAATTTAATCAGGATGAGCGGTTCGACAAGCTGCAAGCTGGAAAATCCTAGCAGGCCGAATTACTTTCCGTTCAGAATTTGCTCTATCCGCACGCTTAAGTGCGGGACTAGTTCATTGGCAAACCAGGGGTTTTTTTTCAACCATATCTGATTGCGTGGCGAAGGGTGCGGTAGTGGCAGATAATTCGGCGCTGCATCGGGCCAGTTCCTTACTCGGTCGGTCAAGGTTTTGAAATTATCCTGTAAATAGTATTGCTGAGCGTACTGGCCAATCAGTAAGGTCAACTCAATATTCGGCATCCGCGATAAAAGTTTTTCGTGCCACAAAGGTGCGCATTCCGGGCGGGGTGGTAAATCGCCAGACTTGCCTCTCCCCGGATAACAAAACCCCATTGGCTGGATCGCGAATAATCTTTCATCGTAAAACTGATGTTTGTCGATTCCCATCCACTCGCGCAGGCGATCACCGCTGGGGTCGTCCCACGGAATTCCACTTGCGTGCACGCGGGTACCGGGTGCCTGGCCAATAATTAAAACCCTCGATGATTTCTTTATCCTTAAAACAGGACGGGGGCCGAGAGGAAGTGAGTCCGCACAGACGCTACAGCTGCGAATTTCTGTAAGTAATGCGGTAAGTGATTGTTTTTGCGTCATCGATCTAGGTTATTTAATGTATTTATCAACATTGATTGAAAGTTTATCTCATTCGTCGGTGGTCAGATATGGGACAAGGCGTAACAAAATTGTATAATCATACTAAGTCCAACCGACTGCAGGAGTCCGATATTTGTCGAATGGCCCAAAACCGAAGCTACTATGAAAAAACTTAACCTGATCCTCGTTTTATTCGCCAGCCTGATGCTGTCCGCCTGTTACGATATAACCGAAGAGCTGTGGATCAATTCTGATGGTTCAGGACGTATGAAATTCACTATCGGGCTGGCTGAAAATCTTGCCGCCTTAATGCAAAATAATGGGGAGTCGGCTGATTTCTGTGACAAAGCGATACGCGATAAAACTAAACTCGAAAAAAATGTGCTGATTTCTTCTATTGCCATTAGTAAATCTAGCGAAGCCGGGATGAATTACTGCACCATCGATCTTGATGTAAAAGATTATCGAAATTTCGCCGAAGTGAGAAATAATGTTATCGAGGGCAGCTATGACAACTATGAGTTTCCATTTGTCATCGAAGAGCTTGGCGAAGGACGAGTCGGAATTTCGCAGAATTTTAGCAATCTGGGCCGTGATGGACCGGGTCAGTCCGAATTAGAAAAAGCTGGCCAGGAAATGGCTATGGCGATGATGACGCCCCTGCTGTCTGGAAAGTATATTACAGTGATGGTTCATGCATCGGAAATTGAAAC
Organism: uncultured Gammaproteobacteria bacterium; assembly: GCA_964196115.1. Lineage (GTDB taxonomy): Bacteria > Pseudomonadota > Gammaproteobacteria. Next base: position 2,844 of record CAXMRQ010000070.1, on the reverse strand, counting down.
CAGCAACGGTGACGTATCAGCGGATAACAAAACAACCATATGGAGAAAGCCACTGATCGACCTCGTCCGCAAAGCGGATGAATCGCATCGATTTGAAATGGTCATGGTAAAAAAGGCCGGTTTTGTGGACCAGTTCAAGTCCTGGTGGAATTCTATTTAAGCGCCGATTGAACCTAGAAAACACAGTTGGGCGCGAAAAAGACACGCACCAAAAGTAGGCGCTTTTAAGCGAGCTCTTGACGCACCTAGCAAAACCAAATAACTTCTCATGACCAATAAGGTGACTACGAATTATTTGACAGGCACTATGCGCCAATATGACGTGCATGGATGCACTAATGCAGTGCTTGCAGGATGCAAAGGAGCTGCCAAACGTGTCTTTTTCCCGCCCAACTGTGTTTTCTAGGTTTAACAATTAACAAATGCCGGAGTAGCCCATGAAAAAGATGAAAAATGAAAAGGAAATGGTCAAAAAGGCGATTGCCGAGGGCGTCAAATATGGCGAAAAGCGCGGTGTGGTCGAATTCGAACCCACCGATTCATCGGCCGATAAAATCCTCTATATTTATCGATTGCTGGTGCATGACAAAGTAATACAACCGATCCCCGAAGACCAGGTCTCGCAAAAGTCGATGATGCATAAACTGGCAATCTGGGCGTCAAAGCTGGAATGATTTTATGAAAGCGAGCGGTCTATTCTTTTTTATCATTGTTTTTACCTCAAGCTCAATCGCTCAGGAAATGAGCGAGCCGTCGCCCATCGGCTATGCAACTGTCGAAGCGGCGTTTAACGCCCTTGAGTCCGACCCAGACGCAAAAATCACTGAATACGAAGGCTGGACCATTTTTAATCAAAAGGGCGATGGCAGCTATATACTGTGGTCGTTTACCCCGGATCAGCATACCGCCCACCCCAGCGCCATTCGCCGCGAGATCGTCAAAAAGGGTGATGAAATATTGATCAATATGAATGCACTATGCGAGTCGGGAAAATTTGAGTGCGATCAACTGATCGAACAATTTATACTCATCAACGACAATATTAGGCGCAAAATGTTGGCAAATTCGTAAAACGTTTTCGCCGGACGATTGTCGAACTCCGGTATTTGGAGGTAATAATGAAAGCAGAACAATTAAAATCGATTCAGGCACCACTCAAACAGCAGTATAAAGACGAACCCGAAGCAGCAATCATTACCCTGAAGGCGCGAGGCAAGATTGGCGAAGGGGTGACCTGTAAGGTGGAAACCGGCCAGGCGATGCATCAGGCCGGGCTTCATCCTGCGACAGGCGGTGATGGCCTGTCTTTATGTTCGGGTGATATGTTGCTCGAAGCCCTGGTCGCCTGCGCCGGCGTAACATTAAATGCAGTGGCAACGGCAATCGGAGTCGAACTGAAGGACGCAACGATAAGCGCCGAAGGCGACCTCGACTTTCGCGGCACTCTGGCGGTTTCGAAAGAAGCACCGGTCGGCTTTAAATCGCTTAGACTGGGTTTTGAACTCGATACCGATGCATCCAGCGAACAGATAGAATCACTGATCAGTTTGACCGAGCGCTACTGTGTGGTTTATCAAACATTGGTGAATACGCCCGAGATAGCGGTGGAAACCTCTACAGTCTAATACCTGTGTTGGCTCGGGCAATTTTTTAAAAATTACGAAAGCAGACGTTAACTATTCAAAACGGAAACAGCAGGATTCGGTCAACAGCGGCCGTTCGAGTAGGCGATCAAGAAGGCAGAATTCGGCAGAGGCTGTGTGAAAACTATTTGCCAAATAATTATGTGGTGAATGTAGTCCTAATACTGTCCAATATAGACTTCAAAGTGGGTAATTAACACTAAAACCGGCATGATTTTTTACAGCCTGTGGGAAATATTTTTTAGTTAGTCCTATTTTTTCGAGTTTTCACACAGCCTCGGCACACAGCAGACCTTAAGCGGCCATAATAAATAGCCGCCATTTTTTTATTTCCAGGGAAGCCTGGCAACGCTATTACTATAAACATTGGGCTAATCCTGGATCGAAACTCTAGGCTTTATCCGGCTTTCACGATCCAGGATTTACACCAGCCCTTGGCGCTGACGAGTTTCCCGGGGAATATCGCACATGGGCCCCATTCGGCGCCGACTGCACCGGTGTAGAGTTGACATCCGGCACAAAGTTTCGTCGCATCTGGGGACTCGTGGACATACTCCAGTGCCTTTGCGGTGGGGTCTTCAAGGTCCAGTTTCGGGGCATCGGCCGCTAATGCACTTCCCTGGCGGGTCAGGGTGCTCAACGGTATGGCAATAACACCGGTGCCGAGGGCGTATAGAAACGATCTGCGAGTCTTGTTCACTTCAGGTACCTCCTTAGTATTTAGGGTTTTACATTATATTAGCATAATGCTGAATACCGCATGAACGACAAGGTTACTTTAACAATAAAAAGATATGGATTACGTCACTTACCTAAACTAGATCAGATAAATTCTATTCATGGACACCGGATATAATCCTGTCATTTATTTCGAAATTCATTCGCGGATCTTTACATATAACATAAGGGTTGAGAGATACTATTAAATTAATTCTTATGATTGTCGATTTACAGCCTGGGTTGAAAACTGCAGGTGGAATTATCGTTCAAATTGGCCGCTAAGGGCATCGAGAATTTCTCCTGTCAGATTAAACCCTATTCTTCAGGTGAGTCCATCAGGCGGGTTTAATTGTTTCAAATAAATCAACCGTAGCAATCCATCGAAAAATCGATAGCCTCTAATCGAAAAATTTCGTCGAGATTTCAATCAATTAGCGAACAAAGCACTCTATACTCGTTGGCATAAACTCTTTAGTGAAAT
>CAXMRQ010000069.1:0-23651 GCA_964196115.1 uncultured Gammaproteobacteria bacterium | reverse complement strand
TAATGATCGTCTGAAACAGGCATCGCAAGTTCCTGGTGACATTAATAAGGGCATCTGCTGTTATTCTGAATCGTCAAAATCCTGGGCTGTCGATACGGCAGGCATTCCCTGGGAAAGCTTTGTGACCATGCAAGATGCCGAGGTTTATGGCATGGATAGTTTAAATGCAGGCGCTTCTGCCTGCTGTGTAGCAGAATCTGCAACAGCAAAAAATAACTGTTGCTAGGCGTCTGTCGGACTTAGGATAAATCTCGGTAACTGCTCCTGCGTTACTCTACCTCCTGCGTCCGTGCAGTCGTACTTTTTTGCGACTGATGAAAAAGGCGGCTAACCAATTGGCCAGTAACTGCGTATCCGCCTTGCATTCTGTATTCCGCATTGTGTCCAGCGCCTTTGCAGCTACTGCATCGGGCACAATATTTCCGCCGTAGATATCAATTAGAGCGAGTTCGTAGGCTTCTTCGAATTCTGGATGTGCCTGAACCGAAATAATCGAATCCCCATAACTTAACCCCGCAAAGGGGCAAAACTCGGAGCTCGAAAACACAGTTACTGCTGGTGGGAGTTTACTGATCTGGTCTTGATGGAAGGCATATATACGAACCGTCTGCGGTGTTCCATCCATCCAGTCCTGAGACTTATCAATATCGTAGGATTGAATACCAATACTCCAACCCCTGTCTGACTTAGTCACTTCGCCACCCAGTGCCTGGGCAATTATCTGGTGGCCGAAGCAGATACCCACAAGCGGAACCGATTGACGATAAACTTCACGAATAAAATCCTCTAACTCCAGCATCCAGTCGAGTTTCTCATAGGCCCCATGGCGTGAGCCGGTAATCAGCCATCCATCACATTCATCGATAGATTCTGGCAGTTCGCCCCGAATCACGCTGAAAGTTTTGTACTCCAGACCCCGCTCAGCACGGTTGAGCAAAGTTGCAAACATCACTGGATAAGGATCGTATTGACCCACAAATCTTTCATTCAGCAATCCGCTTTCGAGTATGCCAATTTTCATTCATGTGGCTCCAGTTAAATGCCCAGGAGGCTGACCGAGAATAGGGGTCGTAGCGATATGTACAGGATGTACGGTAGTAGAACTACCAACAGTAGGCGCTTTTATGCGATGCAAGACGCAATTGTCGAAGGAAAGCTGGTTTGAGGTAGATTTTTTCATTTTTGAGGCAAATAGTTACTCATATTTAACGATAAAATGGGGAAATCTGCCCAAATCCAGCTTTTCCGCAGTAGATATTCTATTCTCGGTCAGTCTCCTATGTTTGTCGCGCGCAATATACCACCAGGATCCAATAATCGACATAGGTATACGGAACAATCTACCCCCGGGCAGGTGATAAAATGGTAATCGACTGAAATGATTAAATCTTTAGCCATAGCCATCGACAACTTCCGATATCAACTTACCCGCCAGGTGCGTAGCGGTTACCCCATGACCACTGTATCCGTGGATGTAAGGCCGACGACAATCCGCTAAACCCCGCACCAATGACGCAAATATCAGTGCTAATATTTTGTTCCAGCCGTGCCCGCTCAGGCGTAACGTTGGCGCTAACGGCGTAATAGGAATTGATATATCCAGATGCCTGATTAGTGTTTGAAGCTTCCATCGGAGTTTACCTTTAAAAAATATTGACTGATTATTGCCAACGACAATTTATGAGCAGTGCTTTACACTTCTACTACAAATGTGATCACATTATTTAAAACTGGTCAAGTCTGTTTTAACTTGAGATATAGTTTCCTGCTTAATTTTGTGATTAAATATTTATTACTAACAACTGGAATATCAGTTTTATGAAAACGCATAAATCGGCCAACTTCGATTTACTCATGCTGGAAAAGACCGCTGAACAGAAAACCAACCAATGGGTTTACCATCTGCTACGAACTAATTTATTATGCGGCAAAATAGCCCCTGGGATTCCACTGACAATTCGGGGACTGGCAGAGGCGCTAAACGTGAGCCCGATGCCAGTGCGAGAAGCCCTGCATCGTCTAACCTGTGAAGGCGCCGTCGAAGCGAAAAACAATCGGCGAGTGATCGTACCCTTGATGACGGCTGAAAAGTTCAACGAGTTGTGTGAAATGCGAATATTACTCGAAGCACACGCGGCGGAAAACGCTCTGCCCTATATACGGGAAGCCGATATAACTAATCTCGAAAGCATTGATTCCTCAATAGACGAGGCTGTGCAGCGCGGTGATGTCGAAGCGACCAGCCTGCTTAATCAGGAGTTTCATCGCAGCCTGTATAGTGCCAACCCATTCCAGATTGTCGTACCTTTAATTGAAAGTGTCTGGTTGCAGCTCGGACCCTTTTCACGAATTGCTATCAGTAAGCTGGAAAAAATCTATATCGTTGATCGACATATGGAAGCCATAGATGCCCTGAAGCGACATAATAGCTTCGGACTTCGGTGCGCTATAGAAGCGGACATTCGCGACGGCATCGCCTCCATAAAGACAGTTGAGGGTATTCATAATTATTTCAAAGGCGTAGCCTAAGCTGCTCACAATATCACCATATCAGGATATCGTGATCACATTAAAATATATCGATAAATATAATATTTTGAAAAATATTAGATTATATTGTAAGTTGTGATCACAATAATAAAAAATTCTCTAACTGAGTAGCTAGACATGAACCAGGTTCCCAGCAGTCAATTGCAAAAAGAGATCAAGAATTTACGCCAGGAATATCCGGCAATAAGTGAGTTCGAAGTCATCGCCGTCGATATCAGTGGTCACTTTTTTGGTAAACGTTACCCGATCGCGAAGCTAGAGGCTTTCGCCAGCGAAGGTCTGGCCTTTCCGCGAAGCACCTTTGCATTAAGTGCGCTCGGAGAACAGCTGCCTGGTATACGCTATGGCAATGACGACGGTGATCCCGACGCCCACTTTTTCCTCATACCCGGCAGTTTCTCCGTAAACGATTGGGGCAAGCATCCCCGTGCGCAGGTAATGGCGACTTCTAAAAGCGAAAACGAGCCCACTTTTTTTGAACCCCGAAACGTACTCAAGAAGGTACTTGAGATTTACCAGGGCAGGAAGTGGCAGCCGATAGTGGCGTTTGAACTGGAATTTTATCTATTTGATCGCAATCGTGACGATCAGGATAGGGTCAAAATCGTACGCAATCCTAAAACCGGCCGTCTCGACACGCCAACGGTTTTATCGAGTAGCCGTATTTCAGATTTTGAGCACATAATTGACGACATAATAAAAGCATGTGCACAGCAGGAAATCGAAACAGGCGCGATCTCATCGGAAATGGGGGCTGGCCAGTTTGAGATTAATTTTAATCATCATCCCGACGTATTAAGAGCTGCCGACGAAACCTGTTTATTTAAGCGTATCGTCATGGAGGTTGCGAAAAAACACGGCATGATGGCCAGCTTTATGGCCAAGCCATTGCTAGAACAACCGGGCAACGGTTTGCACATGCACATCAGTGTCGTCGATAATAAAGGTAAAAATATATTCTCCGATGGCGACAGGCCGCACCAACGCCTGCTCAATGCTATCGGCGGTTTGCTAGATACTATGCCATCGGCCATGTCGTTCTGGGCACCCAATATCAATTCATACCGCCGCTATGCGGGGGGTACTAACTGCGCGCCGGTAAGTCTGACCTGGGGTAATGAAAATCGTACCGTCGCTTTCCGTATTCCCCTCGCCAAAGATGGCGCCTGGCGTGTAGAGAATCGTGTACCGGGTGCAGATGCAAATCCCTATCTGGCGATGGCAGCAACGCTTGCCGGCATGTGGTATGGCATGGAGCATAAACTTGATCCCGGAAACCCCGTAGACGACGCCGTCGAAGGCAAAGATGAAAATTTGCCCTTAAACCTCGCAGCAGCATTAAATACCACCCTGGGTAGTGAAGCCTTAATTGAATCACTTGGTAAAGAATTTATCGAGCTCTATTGCCAACACCGGAAATCTGAAACTATTTCGTTCGAACAGTCTATTAGCGCCAGGGAATACGACTGGTATCTATAAACACAGGAAAATCCGCCAATTAACGGTTAACCCGAGAGTTTAAATCTATGAGTGACAGCAGTTTTATCCACAGCTCTTCTATGCATGCGAATCTATTCGGTTATATGGGCGCAGCTTTGAGTCGAAATCTGGACGATGCCGACGTATTTATTGTCGGTCTACCCTACGATCTGGCCACAACCGGCCGCGCGGGCACTCGCAGTGGCCCAGCCGCCATTCGTCAGGCCAGCGGCAACCTGCGTTGGGAAGAAAAACGCTGGCCGTGGGATTTTTGTGTTTTCGATCGCATTCGTGTCGCAGATTACGGCGACCTGGAATTTCCAGCTGGCAACCACGAGGGTATGTTCGACCAGATTGAGCAACATTTTGCAAAGCTACTAAACGCCGGGAAAACTACTTTAAGCTTTGGTGGGGATCACTTCCTTACCCTCCCTCTCCTACGCGCGCATAGTAAGGTACACGGCAAACTCGCGATGATTCATTTTGACGCACATACCGACACCTACGAAGAAGAGGGTTCGACCTATAATCACGGTAGTATGTTCTATCATGCACCCCGCGAAGGTATTATCGACCCCGATAAAACCATACAGATCGGTATACGCACTGAATACACCGAGAGCAAACACCAGTTCGAAGTGATTAGCGCAGCCTATGCCAACGATTTAACGGCCGATCAAATCATCGAAAAAATTCGTAGCCGGGTCGGTGATACTCCCTGTTACCTGACTTTTGATATCGATTGCCTTGATCCTGCTTACGCTCCCGGAACCGGTACACCGGTAATTGGTGGTCTGACAACTGATCGGGCACTTAAAATTCTACGTGGGTTACAGGGTTTGAATCTGGTCGGTATGGATATAGTCGAGGTGGCGCCTTCGTATGATCATGCTGAGATTACGGCCTTGGCCGGGGCAACGCTTGGGTTGGAGATGTTGTATGTTTTGGCCGCTGGCCGGGGTTAGTTGTTGTTAGCTTTTATTGTTCAGTATCGTTAATTCGATCATTAATTTTCATATTCGGACAGTTTTTCGCACACTAAATCTCTCAGTGCTTCGTAGCTACTATTGAGTAGGTGCGCGAGTCACTTTTCTCACGGCGAGAAAAGTAACCAAAAGAGCGCCCCCTGTTATCCGCGTCATTTCGAGGAGATCGACGTTTCGCGCAGAAGCGCTTTTAAATATATTAAGTCAAGAATTGACCCCGTTCCCTATTCAACATTACGATTATTCACATAGAACACATAGCTGAACTTGTCACCCAGATCGGCGGGAAGACGATGCCCGGCGGGTGTCATTTCGCGTTCTACGGCCGTAGGGTTCTTGACATCCATCACCGACAGTATTATGCCTCCCAGCTTTTTCTGTGCCCAGGCTCGGGCTTCTGCCATGTTGTAGGTCGGCCTTAGCCCTTTGGCGTCAAAGATCAGGTACTGCGCATAAAGGTCGTCCCTTCCCTGCTTGAAGAACCTGAATTCAGGCCAGGTTTCCTGAAAATGTTTTTCCAATCGGGCTGCGCTCATGGGTACAACAAAAACCTGCGATCTAATCTGCGGATAGTTGGTGATGGTTTTCTGCTTTAACTGTAATTCGCTATAGCTCTCACTGTCTTCCTGTGAATAAACAGAGCCCTCAGGCAAAGGGAAGGCTTCGATATCCTTTAGCAAAACATTGAGAGGGTTATAGGCTGTCGCACTGGTATCCAGCACGTCGAGTGCTGCTTTACGATCACCGGCGATAATATGATAAACAGCAAGCACCTCGCGGTACCAGGTATTCTCTCCATCTAACATCACTGCCTGTTTGGCAAAGTGAATAGCCCTGCCCAGGTCTATCGGCTGCATCTTCAGTTCGCCCTGCATATCGATCACCGAGGCATTCATCCCGTACAAACGAGCCTTCCAGTAGTTCGCCCGGGCATTATCAGGACGAAGCTCTAATGCTCTGTCCAGGCGTTTATGTTGAGCCACAAATTTGTGTTCAGGATTGATGTATTGTTCGCTCTTTTTTTCTCTGCCTTTTACAAAAACCTCCTCGATAAATCCCAGGCGTACCGAAAGCACCATCGCATCCACATCCGTATCATGTGCAGCAATGTAGGCTTCCAGGTCGTTTTTAACAGGCTCTATTTTTTGAGAAAGCTCTTTGGCGCCCAACTGAAAAGCATCCTTTGTTTCGATCTGCTCAACCCGTTTACTCAGACTTTTGTAATCAATCTGGCTGGGGGAAGACAAACCAGAGACAGTTTCAGCGGCAAAAATACCGAATGGAACCGATAAAAGCATAAACGACAGAACGGCTAAACTCATTACAAGCTGTCGTGGAAAATGCAAACGCATAGTGTTCTCCTGAAAAATAGAACGATGAATTAATCGTGTATTATATTTTATTTCGAGGGTAATTTATAACGGAAAAGTAAGTACCGGTGTCTCAATTTTAGATAAATCCTTGCCTGGGTAGTGACTCCATGGGGTAGGGGGACGCTAACCTTTTTACGTTTTTCATGAGCGTAAAAGGGTAGCGTCCCGAATGGCACTTACTTAAGTTTCTTCGGATGACCAGGTTCGGGGTCTGGTCTTTGGTTCGGGGTCTGGTCGTTGATTTATGATTTCCACAGTCATAATTTTTTCGAGACCAGTATCCATAAAACCATCCTGATAAGTTAAATCTCTACGTCCGACAAGCAGTAAAAATCCTTACTGCACCGACGAAGCTAACAAATCAGTTATTTCATTACAAGTTTTAATGTAAATCTATAGAGAACGGATAAGAGCGTTACCGAACGGTCGTCGTTTAAAATAAGCGCGAACTTTCATCTGTCCACAATCACATCATAAGGCAGAAAAAAGCGAGATACCCAACGCAACGGTTTTTTACCATCCCCCTTTCAAGCCCTCGGCAAAATAGTGCTCAGATCAGGGTAAATTGGCAGGACGCCAATTTAGGCCCACCCGCGCCTATGTCCATGGATGGACGGTAGTAGAGAGCAATGCAGGAGCAATTGCCGAGGGAGCGCGTGTGGGCCGACCCTGATATGAGTGCTATTTTGATGACTAAATTGTCTGGAACAATTTAGAACAGCTCCGCTGGCCCGAAGGGTGGAGGGCAGGATGCCCGGAATATCAAAAGGCTTGTTCGGGGGCGGCTCTTTTGGTTACTTTTCTCGCCGTGAGAAAAGTGACTCGCGCACCTACTCAATATTAACTACGAAGTGCTGAGAGTATTTGTGTGCGAAACCACGTATATAACTATCTAAAAAAATTAGCCACGGCCTAACTGCCGCTGATACTCCCTCAACCCAATTCCGGCATCTCACGCCGAAACAACGGCTCGTAAAAATCAGCCTCGGATTCCAGATTCCGTGCCGCCAGGTGCCCATCATAAACCGCGGCCGCTATCGTGCCAGGAGCCAGGCTATCTCCAATAGAAAGCAAGGTTTTGAATCTATTAGCCTGCTCAGATAATTCCAGATAAACAGCATTATTGGGCTCTCGGGAAGTCACCATGATTAAGGTATCGAATGGAATCTCTGTCTGGCGGTTTTGATCGTAAACATTAGCAACTGTTGCAATACCTTCCGACACATTCGACAATTGATGCGAAACAATCAACTCGACATCGAGTGACAATAATCTGGCCTGAATCTTTTCCTGCTCAAGCGTATTGTAGGTCCAGCTGGATATCGTTGAATCCGGCGTTACCAGACTAACTGGCAAACCCTGCTGACAGCAACGTTCGGCAAGCGCTCCACCCATGTAATAGTGATCATCGTCATAAATCACTACTCGTCCATCTGGTTTGGAACCGGCGAGAATATCATCGGGTGTGAGAACAGCTATAGAATCGATTCCACTGACCGCAAATGCGTGCGCGCGTCCGGTACCATCCCTGCGCCATTTCGACCCGGTAGCAAGAATAACATGCGGAATTTCGAGTTCCAGGATATATTTTGCTGACAGCTCATTACCTCGATAAATTTCTATACTGGGATGTCGCATTATCTGAAATTCACGATAATCACGCACTCGTGCGTAACTAGCCAACCCGGGAAGCTGGCTTTCCAGCGTCACCCGACCACCTAGTTCATCCCTGGCTTCTGCCAGTGTCACCCGATAACCACGATTAGCCAGCTGCATCGCGCATTCGAGTCCGGCTGGCCCTGCGCCAACGACTAACACCGCGTCGTCACTAACCGAGGGTTCTATCCTCTCGGGGTGCCAGTCACGTTTCCATTCTTCACCCTGAGTCGGATTTTGCGTGCAACGAATTGGTCCGGCTAACTGGTCTTGCGCTACGCAAATATTACATCCGATACATTCGCGAATATCTTCGGGTCGACCTTCTTCAATTTTACGTGGTAAAAAAGGGTCGGCGATCGATGGACGCGCGGCGCCGATCAGGTCGAGCACACCGCGTTTAATTTGAGAAACCATCGCATCGGGCGAGGTAAATCGACCTACCCCGACAACCGGTTTGCTGGTTAAAGTTTTAACAAAAGCGGTATAGGATTCCTGGTATCCTTCCATCGGCTCGAATCGAGCAGTCGCCGAGTCATTATCCCAACCGCTGACATTAACATCCCACAAATCCGGTAGCTCGGCCAACATTCCGATAATATCGCGCCCTTCACATTCGGCCTGCAAGCCATCTGCTCCACGCAGTTCGTCAACAGCCAAACGTAGCGCTACCGCGCACTTGTCACCTACCGCTTCTTTAGTATCGATTAAAACCTCGCGCATCAAGCGCACGCGATTTTCCAGCGAACCACCGTATTCATCGGAACGCTGATTGTATTGAGGCTTGAGGAAATGCTGGAAGATGCTCATGTCGTGTCCGGCATACACATAAACGATGTCATAGCCCGCCTGTTTCGAGCGTTTCGCAGCATCGACATGCCATCGTCGTAAATCGCGAATATCTTTACCCGTCATCGCACGGGCCTGCATCGGAAAATTGCCGTGCACAACTGTGCCGCTCGGGGAAAGTGGCGCTATACGACTGTACAGATTTTGCGAGTGGCTGGCATTATAAGCAAGCTCGATACCGGCGAGCGAACCAAATTCATGCACCGCATCGGTCATTAGACGATGTTGGGGTATATCACGATCATCCCACAATCGGCCTTCGACATAGGGTGTTAATTCCGCGCTGGGATGAATTTCCACCTCCTGAGTACACACTACACCCCAGCCACCTTCAGCTTTGACACGTCGATTAGCCGCTTCAGCCCGGGGTCGTCCGTGACCCAGGACATTACAGTGAGGCACCTGAAAAAAACGATTTCTGGTTACCACTGGCCCAATCGCTACCGGCTCGAATAAAATATCGTATTTAGGATCGCGACTCATGCTGTATTCACCACTACTCGATTTCCTGTTAACCAGGGCTCAGATTGACCAGGCTCGCTGGCAATTCAGGATTTATAGATTTCGCCTAATCCTGCGCCAGTGCCATCTGTTCCTCACGCCGACGTTTCAACGAGGCTCTTTTACTGATTAATGAGGCGGCAATCACACCGAATGTAACCACGCCGACGATGATCGAAGACAGGGCGTTAATCTCAGGGCTGACACCCAGTCTGATCTGCGAATAGATTTTCATCGGCAAGGTAGTCGCCGCAGGCCCGGAGGTGAAAGAAGCGATCACCAGATCATCAAGGGACAGAGTAAAGGCCAGCAACCAGCCTGAAATCACAGCAGGTGCAATAATCGGCAAAGTGACACTGCGAAACGCATCAAATGGAGTACATCCCAGATCAAGAGCCGCTTCCTCCATTGACTCATCAAAGGACACCAACCGGGAGGAGACGACAACAGACACATAACACATGGAAAACGTGGCATGAGCCAGAACGATGGTGATTAAACCCCGGTTAAGACCAAGGGAGATAAACAAAAGCAGTAAGGAAAGCCCGGTAATTACCTCGGGCAAAACTAGAGGAGCGTAAATCATGCCTGAAAACAGCGTGCGCCCTGGAAACCGCCACGCCTTGACCAACACATAGGCCGCCATAGTGCCAAGCACGACAGCTATGGTGGAGGATAGAAAAGCTACTTTCACGGTAACCCAGGCGGCATTTATGAAAGCCTGATTGTTCAGAACCTCACCATACCATTTGGTCGAAAACCCGGCCCAGACAGTGACAAGCTTTCCCTCATTGAAACTGTAGGCCACCAGAATGATGATAGGGATGTACAGAAACGCAAACCCCAGCGTTAGAGAGGTGGCATTGAACCATGAAAATCGGTTGTTCATACGTCCGCCTGCTGTTGGCGTTCCTGGAATTTCTGGAACATCACAATCGGGATGATCAGTACCAACAACAAGACCACCGCTACCGCCGAAGCTACCGGCCAGTCGCGGTTTGAGAAGAACTCAGTCCAGAGGATTTTCCCGATCATCAAAGTATCGGAACCGCCAAGAATGTCGGGGATGACAAACTCCCCCACAGCCGGTATGAACACCAGAAAACATCCGGCAATAATACCGGGGCGGGCCAGTGGAGCGGTGATCAGCCAAAAAGCGGTAAAACGCGAACACCCCAGATCCTCGGCTGCTTCAAGCAGGGAGCCATCGAGTTTTTCCAATGTCGCATAAATAGGCAATATCATGAACGGCAGATAGGCATAAACAATGCCGATATAAACGGCGATATTGGTGTTCAGAATTATCAGTGGCGTATCAATCACGCCTAGCCAAAGCAGGAATTGATTAAGCAGGCCCTCGGATTTCAAAATGCCTATCCAGGCGTAGATACGGATCAGAAAGCTGGTCCAGAATGGCAAGATCACCAGCATCATCAGGGTGGGCCGCCATTCGACAGCAACACGGGCCATGCCATAGGCAATGGGAAACCCGATCAATAGGGAAATAACAGTCGAAATAAACGCGATCTTCAGTGAGGACAGGTAAGCGTTAATATATAAGGCATCACTAGCCAGCCAGGCGAAATTTTCAAAATCAAGCTGCGACAGGAATTCTTTTATCGCCGACAAACCGCCAGAAAGATCAAGTGTGGGTATGTATGGAGGTCGCGCCACAGCAAGGTCTGACAGAGATATTTTGAAAACAGTAAAAAACGGGATCAGAAACAGGGCCAGCAGCCAGAAAAAAGGCACCGCGATCACGATCCAGCGTCTGAGATTTATCATGCGCCAGCCCTTTATTGTGTCAGCAAGACACCAGCGGTGTCAGTCCAGGATACCCAGACCTCATCTTCCCAGGTGATTGAACGATGCGCCTGATGCCTGTGGTTGGAAATCTGTGCCTTGATCATTTTGCCGTTCGGCAGTTCCACATGATAGGTAGATATATTTCCCAGATATGCAATGTCGAGTACCTTGCCCTGGATCGCATTGGCAGCAGCTCCCGGGGACTCGATCGCAATTTCCAGTTTTTCCGGTCGGATGGCGTAACAACAGCTGTGTCCATCGCTGGCGTCGGTGTCCGAGGTAATATTGATATTATCTGCCCCTTCTGCCCAGTGCAGTTGATATTTACCCTCGCCAATCGACTGGACCTTACCCTCAATCAAGTTTACATCACCTATGAAATCTGCCACATATCGAGAGTTTGGGAACTCATATATGTCCGCAGGCGTGGCCACCTGCACAATGCGCCCCTCGTCCATAACCGCTACTCGGCTGGCCACGGTCATCGCCTCTTCCTGATCGTGGGTGACGATCACAAAAGTGGTGCCCAGTTTTTCCTGAATATCCATCAATTCAAACTGGGTATCCTGCCGCAGCTTCTTATCCAGCGCGCCCAGGGGCTCATCCAGCAGCAAAAGCTTAGGCCGTTTCGCCAAAGAGCGCGCAAGGGCTACCCGCTGTTTTTGACCACCGGAAAGCTGGTGTGGTTTACGCTTTGCAAACTGTCCTAACTTCACCAGGCTCAACATTTCCTCAACCCGGCCCTGTATTTCCGATTTCGGCATATCGGAGCGTTTCAACCCAAACGCGATATTATCAGCGACCGTTAAATGCGGAAAAAGCGCATAGGACTGGAACATCATGTTCACCGGACGTTTGTTTGGCGGTACTGGCACGATGTTAATGTTATCCAGCACAATGTCACCCGATGTCGGGGTTTCAAATCCGGCCAGCATACGCATCAGCGTGGTTTTACCGCAACCAGACGGACCCAGAAGTGCAAAAAATTCGCGCTCAAAAATATCAAGTGAAATATCGTCAATCGCCGTGAACGCGCCAAACTTCTTGGTGACATTGCGAAACTGGATGATCGGATCAGCGGCGGGCTCTACCCAGGGATCAGGTACTTTGATCGATTGCTTTCTGGTTGTCATGACCATTCCCGAAGTCAAAAAAACCACGGGGCCAACAGGCCCCGGGTCAGATTTATTGGTCGCTCATTGTCCGGTTTTGATTTTGGTCCAGGCGCGATTTACCTGCCGCTGGAATTTCGGGGAGTAGGTGCCCACGACAAACAGGTTATTAACTGTTTCTTCGTCGGGATAGATCGCCGTATCTGTCAGCACATCCTCCTCCAGCAGTTTTTGTGATTCCAGGTTTCCGTTGGCGTAATAGACATAGTTACTGGCCTTGGCGATTACCTCGGGACGCATCATATAGTCAATAAATTTATGCGCGGCTGCCTTGTTAGGTGCATCGGTCGGAATGGCCAGTTGGTCAAACCACATCTGCGCACCCTCTTTTGGGATGATGTATTCGACCGTAATCCCGTTACCCGCCTCCGCAGCTCTATCGCGTGCCTGTAAGATATCACCTGACCAACCAATAGCGACGCAGATATCACCATTTGCCAGGGCCGAAATATACTCGGATGAATGAAATTTGCGAACGTAGGGGCGAATTTTGCTCAACAACTCAGTAGCTGCTTCCAGTTCCTTAACATTCTGAGTCCCACCGTCGTAGCCCAGGTAGCGCAAGGCTGAAGGGATTACCTCGGTAGGGGCGTCGAGCATGAAGATACCGCATTCGGCCAGCTTTTTTGCATTCGCAGGATCAAACACCATTGCCCAACTGTTGGTAGGCGCGTTGGGTAGAAGCGCCTCCACCTTCTCTTTCACGTAACCGATTCCGGTAGTGCCCCACATGTAGTTGACGGAGTATGCATTACCCGGATCAAATTCGGCCATACGCTCCTCGATGGCCTTCCACATATGTTTCTGATTGGGTAGCTGGCCTTGATCCAGTTTGTCGAAGATGCCAACGCTGATCTGTCGGGCCAGAAAGGCATGAGAAGGCACAACTATGTCATAGCCGGTGGATCCGGCAAGCAATTTAGTTTCAAGAAGTTCATTGGAATCAAAAACATCGTAGACAACTTTAATGCCAGTTTCGGCAGTGAACTCGACCAGGATGTTTTCATCGATATAGTCCGACCAATTATAGATGCGGACTTCCTCAGCAACTGCGACTGTGGTAGCCAACAACGCAGTTACACCAGTAATTAAAAGCTTTTGTTTGATTGTCATAAATTGGGACCTCCTAATTATTATATTAATCCGATCACTCGCATTCTAATCGAGTATCGATATCTAACGTTGTTAGTTTTGATCAAAAATAATATGGTTGCAAGAAAAAATATGCGGGGCACCTGATATATACGTTGCGCCCCATTCCCGAAGTATCTCCGTACCACCATTCTCCTTTCTTGTTGATAAACCAAATGTCGAATTCATATTTATTGTCGGCAAATAATTATGTGATCACATTTAATCAATAATTTCTATTCCGGTCAAGATTAAACAGTCAAATAATTGGCTTTTAATTGCCCCTACAGGTTATCGTGGGGTGTTAACTACTCATTTATTTGTGATCACAATATAAATAATATTACGAATTACTGCCCTTTCCCTGGCATATTATTGTAATAATTCACCCGCTTACAAATGAGAGATTACCATGACTGGCCTATAGCTTCAGCGGTAGCAATAATATTGTTGATAGTTCTGATTCTACCAATTGATGCTTTACCATCATACCCAGTTGATCGCACCGGGTATGCTGGCTGGCTACTGGCTTTCACACTATCACTGGACGATTTGATTATCGCTACTTTCGTCTCGGGACCCGGGGCCACCACGATGCCGATGTTGATTTATTCCCGTGTTCGCCTGGGTTTGCGTCCTGATATCAATGCACTAGCTACGATAATTATCCTTGTTGTGGCAATAGGGGTGTTGCTGGCTGGCTGGATTATGTTGCGGCAACAGCGGCAGCGGGAATTAGAGTTACAAATGTCTGGTGAGTAAAGTTGAGATGATATGCAGACATTTAAATTAGCCCTCACCCAAAAATTTTAACCCCCCCGGAGAATCCCGATTGCCGAGCGGATTTTCCGTCTAATCCTTGTATTCAGCCATATTTGCTTCGAATAGATATTGCCGTTTCTATCCAGTCAGCAAGATTATCCTTGATATAGTCACAGGATGATGCGCTAGATGTATACGGAGGTTCGTAGCTCTTAACAATGTTATTTAAAGGCCCTCCGTTAATGTAAAATCCAGAGAAAGGACTCGATCCTTTTTCGGACAAATTTCCATTACTATCTTCAAAATGGTTTATGTACAGCCCGAGAACGCCTTTACCAGCTTTCCATGCCGTATCGATTTCATAACGAACCCATATACGACTGGCGGTATTTTTTCCAATTAAAGCGATAGCTACTGATTTTCCCTCCATTTGATCTTTAATCCATTTTCTAATCGCCAGATCACCGGCTCGTTTCAGTTCATCCCATTCACTATCAGAAGCCGGCCTATTTCCATCGACTACACCCAAATTTAGTATCTGGGATGCCCTCCAGCTGTCTGGATTATAGTGATAACTATAAAATGCACTGTGTTCCAAGATTTTCTCCTTAAGCTAAAAGTATAAATACCGGTAGTTTCGCACTTTCTTTGCATGGATGCGAAAGCTTATGCAGCAAAATCTGCATACGAATATTGTTGTCAGCAATCGTTTGACCCCACCACCTTATGCTGGCATGGCGTATCTTTCTCATTTATGAAATACACGTATATCATCGGAGATTAACCATTCTGGCAATTCGTTTACCCGAAGAGATCGAGAAACGCCTGACTGATCTGGCCGCCAAAAGCGGCCGCGCCAAGACCTTCTATGCCAGGGAAGCGATTCTGGAACACTTTGATGAAACACCCGTTTAGAGAATCCTGGTAAGCGCTGGACTTTAGACGAACTGGAGCAGGGTCTTGATCTGGAGCGTTGAGTGGGATGATGCGGCTGTCAGGGAGCTGGGTAAACTCGATCAACAAACCCAGCAAGAAATTCTCCGATACTTCCGTAAGCGCATAGCTACTGATGAAGACTCCCGTCGTTTTGATAAACCATTGTCCCGGGAATTAGCTGGCGGTGGCGTTACCGGGTTAGCAACTACCATATGATCTGCATATATTGAAGATCATACTTTATATAGCGGTATATATTTGCGCTAAGGTGTCTCGCGCCAAAAACCTGAAATACCCATCGATCCTGGCAATAATCGTATTTATTTTTGGAATTATATCGGCCTGGAATATTGTCAATATTCTATTGCTTCTAATTATGGGGCTTGTAGGTATCGCAGTCACTCTATCAGAGTGCGAGAAAGTATTTAAAAAAACGATCTATAGTCAAATAACCAGTAATTCCCCCGGTCTCCACAACACTGATTTTAAGAACGCTTAATATGGGTTCCCCGTAAGTGCCCAGAAAACACGAAATACAGATCAAGATACTCAGGTCTTGATCATCCAGTCCAGTAACGATCGGTTCCACAGCGCTTCAACCAGCCGCTGGCAAATACCCTCGTAGCGATTCAGAAGGGGATGCAAAATCGCAGGCCAGCGATTTAAATCGCGCACGAATTCTCCTGTCTTATCCTGCGGTTCAAGGTACTCAAGTACTTCGGTCGCTTCCATTGAGTCAATATAAGAATCGGATACACAATCCATCTCACGGTAAGCGATTGTCAGGTAATCAAGATATTCCTGCGTGGGTTTCAGGTTTTCGGCAGGCGTCATGGCTCGATAAAAGTAAAATGGCGAATCTTGATGCTTTTGAAAAACTTTTTCGTGCACCTTCAAAAACGGCACGCCTTCAAAATAGTCCATCCGCTCTGCATCACTTTCCCTGATCAGATACATCCTACCGTAGACTTTTTCGCCAGCAGCGGCATCGGCAGAGGCATAACCATGATGCTTATAAAAGCCACTCAGACTGAAACGTAACACCGCATCTTCGAGCACATGGTCAAAAGTTTCATAAACGCTAATGCGCCGCAGTTTTAAAATGTCGGAGCTAAGATTCGCACCAAAAGCAAAATAATAGATCCGTCGATCATTACACGGATGCAGAATTCGCTTTAAGTTGGACCATTCGAATCCCAGTTTCCACAACATAATACGCAGCAAAGCTTATCGCCCTCTCTATCTCAATCGTTGGATTTTAAGTATCAACATTTATCCTCATCGTACAAGACGCATAAATCAATTACTATTTACATTCAAGCCGTGGCTTCCACAGACGCTATTCGTTACCATCTCGACAATACCTGCTAAACAGTCGCACGAAAATCCGCATCAGGAGTAAGCCATGTCTAATCCAATATGCGCCATAGTCGGTGCCGGCGAGGGTCTCGGTCAGCCTGGAGCAATGAGGTAGAATTACGCCTTCACACTGAGAATTGGACGTATTAGCCAGTCCATGCAAAATGAATATCTAATTTCCAGGCGAGCAGTACCGATGAGTAGTCAAGCGAGTTGTTTGTGCGGCAGTGTAGGTTGGGAGATTACCGCAGAGCCATTTCATGCGTTCAATTGCCATTGCAAGCTGTGTCGAAATGCACACGGCTCGGCGTTTGGCACCTATTGGTTCGTCAAACACGACCAGTTTAACTGGCTCAGCGATACCGACACCATTGTGAATTATCGCTCATCGCATTTAGTCACGCGCAGCTTTTGTGGTACCTGCGGCTCAGTAGTGCCTTATCCCAGTGAGCAAAGAGAGCAGTATGTCGAGCCTGCCGGTTGTCACGACGATGGCAGGAAATCCGATTGCAACATTTTCGTCGCTCATAGTGCCCCCTGGCATGATATTACCGGCGACCTGCCCCGCTACGACGACTATCCCAACTACACCGGTTTTGACGACCTTGGCAAAGATCCGATTGACCCGCCACTGGAAGGTATCGTGCGTGGTAGCTGCATGTGCGGCACGGTTAAATTTCACATAACAGAACCGTTTAAAGGCGTGCACAACTGCCATTGCACGCGTTGTCGAAAAGCACGAGCGGCAGCACACGCGAAAAATAGATTCACGTCAATGAAAGGCGTCGAATTTGTGCAGGGCGAAGACAATCTGGAAAGTTACAAACTGCCCGACGCAGAACACTTTACGCAAGTATTCTGCAAAACCTGCGGATCAAAAATGCCGCGTATCGACCCGAACCGACAAATTGCAGTGATACCATTTGGAGGGCTGGATGACGACCCCAGGGCTAAACCTGCCGATCATATGTTTGTCAATTACATGGCGAAATGGCATGAGATTACCGACGATTTGCCAGTGTTTGAAGAAATGCCAACTTAAAAGGGACGGTATCATTTTTCCAAAAAAACGATATCTCCGAGTAATCGCTTGGGGACTTAGTGAAACCTACGTTAACGCATCTAAGCGAGCATTCGATTTACAGGAAATCAAACCTTAAAAATTTCCAATCTAGAAAAAATATACGGGATAAGGTCTTTGGATTCTGTTTGAAATTCAAAATCAAGGACCTGATCCTTTGTTGATTTTCTTCTTGACCAAAACACAAGACCTGACTCTAAACCTCCTAAACCTCTTATTGCTGCGTGGAGTTAAGCGACTAATCGGCAATATTGCCGGTGCCCGCGTAACGATGCCGAAAAGCACAAAGCTATATATCGAGCAATGCCAGCAATTCCGGGTGCCCAACTAATAACTCGCTAAGCTGGTCAGCTGATAAATAACACGAGTCCTGCTGAGGCGCACACAACGAAAACAAACCAGCCGAAGATCGAGGCACCGGCGCGAATCATGTCGTGCCTATTATCGTGGGTTGCGTAAGCGATATAAAAGCATAAAGGTAATGCAAACAATATAAGTGCCAACAGGTCATTCAATTTAAGAAATAAAAACACATAGTGCAGCACGACATAAATCGCGGTGAGCAGGCATAAGGTGACGATAAACGAAGAGATTAATTTCACGAGTTGGCGTTTTTATTAAAGAACTGACTCAGGCGAGGGTCTTTTGCGCGTCGTACTGGGCCACTGGTTATGCAGCGATCTGGATGCTTGAGGCGGGTTCTGGAATGGCATTCCCATCTTTCTTGAGTCCTTGAATATCAAATTCTATTGCGTCGTGAATGAGACGCAATGTTTCTTCGCGTGTATCCGCCGCGGCTACGCATCCAGGTAAATCTGGAACATATGCACCATAGCTGGATTCACCCTTTTCAATTACTACGGCATATTTTATTCTACTATCATCATTTCTTCATTCCAGTTTGCTTAAGTATGGCATTTAATGTGCCTTTTGGCATCTCGACGAAGTCTTGAAAGTATAAAAGCTATATTTCCAAATAACCGGCGCCAATAAACCTGCATACAGGCCGGTTATCTGACATTGGTTATAACCGAATACAACCGAAAGGATCTGGAGTCGCGTCTTGCCTTTTGCCCTAAGTTAGACAGTAGTTTTAGCATGCCTTGTATTTCATTTTTTACCAATTTTTCAGCCAGTTAGTCCGGTTAAAAACAAGCGGTAGCCGCACACACGAAATTATCCAGGCATACGAGCCTGGATGTCGAAGTTACACGCTTTCGCTACAGGCATTTTGGCATGAGCTTTACGCTTGATATCGATAATTCCATACTGTTCAAGCGTCTTCAGGGTACGACCAAGATTTGATGGTTTGCGACCCGACATTTCAGCGAGTTCCTGATACGACTGCGGTTTCTCTTCCACGATCATCTTCAGCAATTCACGGTTACTATCGCTCAATATTTCAGTAGCTGACTTTAAAGAGTGGAACCAGATTTTGGGTTCGCCACGTTTTGGCACAATACTGCCTGCTGCCATATCAATCATGCGCCGCTGGATTGCCTCCGCTGGCATTACTCCGACCTTGATTACTTTTCCCTTATCATTTGCTCATAATCTTATGTAGTTGAATTGCTAGCTTGTCAATCCAGCTTTTAGACTACTATCGCCTGGAATAATTATTGAAAGATATTCTGCAAGCACGAATGTAAATGGTAGAAATTATTAACGGCCATTTTAAAAAACATGAGCCCCGACGCTACGATTTTTTTCACCCTCTCTTTCAAGCCCGCAGAAAAATAGTGTCCATATTGGGGTAAAACACCAGGGGTGAGTGGCGAGATAGGAGCCACGAACGCCTGTACACGGATGTACAGGCTGGCCTTTATTGCGGAGCATGGACTGGCGTAGCTATAAAGCTGTTTTAGCTCCACCCGTGCCGGGAGCACGTGTGGAGCGACCCCAATATGGGCATCATTATTCTGATGAAGGGCTTGTTTGGGGCGGCATTTTTGGTTCCTTTTGTTGCTGTAGACAAAAGGGACTCGCGCACGTACTCAATATTAGCTACGGAGTGATGAAAGCCTTAGTGTGCGAAATCCTGTTTAGCCATTAAACTAAAACGAATAAGAACTGGGATATCAGCACACAGAAAAAATATCACCCCGGATCCCGCCGCAAAGCCTGACACATACAATGCACCCCCCCACCCCCGGGAGTAATCATAGAAACATCCGGATCAAAAACCTCAAGCCCATGTGCCCGAGCTTTCTCTTTCAACACAACACTCTTCTCCGGCAACAAAATTCTATCGTCGCCAAGTGCAACCACATTACACCCCAGATCAAGCGTGTCTTTAAACGGTACCGATACAATTTCAATCTGCTTTGACTTGAGCCAGGCAACCACATCCGGGTCGGTAGATTCGAGACAAACTGCTGCCAGCTTGGGCGCCAGCATCACCACCATCAAATCGATATGCACGTAGAAGGGATCGATATCGGTGAGTTTAACTTCCCAGCCTTCGGCTTCAAACCAGGCTTTCAATTGCTGGGCGGATTGCTGCTGGCTTCGGCCTTCGTCACCTTCCCACCCGATCAACACGGTGCCGGGCTCGATTACGTTGAAATCACCGCCTTCGAAAGTTCCAGCGGTAACATAGTCATAAATAGGGATACCGAGCCTTTCGTAGGTTTCGATGGCGCGGTAGTTTTCACCGCGCCTCCACCAGTTTGCCATGCTGGTAATAATCGCGCCGAATGGCGTCATCACCGACGAGTCTCTCGCGAATACCTGATACGGTAAAGCCGGATCGGGTGCATGCAGATGCACAGTAACTCCGGCTGATTCATAGGCTGATACCATTTCGGCATGTTGTTTTCGAGCGACTTCGCCACTGAACTCATAGTTTCGTCGGATGCTCTTTTTTGAAACCGAACTCGTTTCCAGCCACCGATAGTGATCTGCCGGCCCAAGCAACACGTCCCTCAGTAGACCATATTCGCTATCTACACCCCATTCAGTGAGCCTGGGTGTAGAGCCATCTTCCTGCCTTGCGCGTAAACTAAAAGTCGAATTCATGCTTTTTCTCAAGGATTAATTATGTGATCACTTTTTACCGGTAAAAAACTATCATGTGCCTGACCAGACTGTCAAATTACTCGTATTTATTTACTCTAAATAACGTTTTAAGGGGGTGTTGACTTCTTATTATTTTGTGATCACAATATTGCTCTAATCGTCCACCAAATTCCTTTGTGCAGCAGATTGACGCCACATTTCAATCGATTTCAAATGAGTATGAGTTATGAATGACTGGATTACTAAAAACAGCATAAGCGAAGTCGAATGTATTGTTCCCGACCTGGCTGGGGCTGTACGCGGGAAGACTATTGCGGCCAGTAAATTTAATGGCGATCTGGCTTTACGCTTACCTCAGTGTGTATTACTGCAATCGGTCATGGGCGAATACCCCGAGTTGTTCAGCAAAATTATACCAACCGATCTCGATATGGTTCTGCAACCTGATGCCAGCACCATCAGGGTTCAGCCCTGGTCGAGTAAAAAAACCGCTCAGGTAATCTGCGACTGCTTCGAAAAAGATGGCAGTACTATCGAGTTCTCCCCGCGTTATGTATTGCGCAAGGTACTAGAACTGTATCAGGCCGAAGGCTGGAAACCGGTGATAGCACCTGAGCTAGAATTTTATTTACTGCAAGCCAACCCTGATCCGCGAGACCCGCTGCAACCGCCAATCGGTCGTTTCGGCCGTGAACAGAAAAAGGGACAGTCTTTCAATATCGACGCGGTTAACGATTTCGCTCCGATGTTTGATGATATGCACAACTACTGTAAAGCCCAATCACTTGAGATTGACGGTTTAATTCACGAAGAAGGCACTGCGCAAATGGAGATTAATTTGTTGCATGGCGATCCTTTAGAACTGGCTGATCAGGCTTTTTTATTCAAACGTACGGTTCGTGAAACAGCTTTAAGACACAACTTGCAGGCAACGTTTATGGCGAAACCGATAGAAAACCAACCCGGAAGCGCTTTGCACATTCACCAGAGTGTAGTCGAGGCAAACAGCGGAGAAAATATTTTTTCTACCGCTGACGGCATGCCAAATCAATTGTTGCTCAGTCATATCGCCGGACTTCAGCAGTACCTGCCCGACGCAATGGCTCTGATTTTGCCCTATGTTAATTCCTACCGCCGTATTGTGCGAGACATGTCGGCGCCGATTAATTTTCACTGGGGCTTCGATAATCGCACGGTTGGCTTGCGTGTTCCAGACAATGAACCGAAATCAATGCGTATCGA
Organism: uncultured Gammaproteobacteria bacterium; assembly: GCA_964196115.1. Taxonomy (GTDB): domain Bacteria; phylum Pseudomonadota; class Gammaproteobacteria. Next base: position 1,750 of record CAXMRQ010000069.1, on the reverse strand, counting down.
AAACCGCCTGGCCTCGGCCGACGTAAATCCTTACATTGCGATCGCAACCTCGCTGGCCTGTGGATATATCGGCATGAAGCAGGGTTTGCAGCCTACCGAACCGCTCCAGGGCAGCGCCTACGACGAGCCAGCACAGTTATCACGCGACTGGTACCGCGCACTGGATCGACTATCCGAATCTCAACCGCTACGCGACGTGCTCGGCGATGCTTTCGTCGATGTATACGTCGCTGTCAAAGAAGTTGAATTTGATGATTTTATGAAGGCAATCAGCCCCTGGGAACGGGAGCATTTACTTTTAAAGGTTTAGACCGGTCGCTTCACCGAGACGGTGAAACTAATACGAATTTTCCGAATTGAAACAGGAGGCAATAATGAATCAGCAATCAGCAGCTCTGGCTGGCAACAATACCGCAAGATGGAAAAGTCAGGACGGAGCCCACCATTTGCACCCTTTCACCGACCCGAAAGAACTGAAGGATAATGCCGCGCGTATTATCGAGTCAGCGAAGGGTATTTATCTGACCGATTCGGACGGTAATCAATACCTCGACGCGATGGCTGGTCTCTGGTGTGTGAATATGGGTTACGGTCAGCAGGACTTGATCGACGCCGCGCATACGCAAATCGCGCAATTACCTTATTACAATGCGTTTTTCAAAACCTCACACCCGCCAGTGGCTGAACTCAGCGCGTTACTGGCGGAAGTCACGCCGGCACACATGAATCATGCGTTTTTCACCAGCTCAGGCTCCGAAGCCAACGACACCGTAATCCGCATGACCTGGCGTTATTGGGACATCCTCGGTAAACCCGAAAAGCGCGTTATCATCAGCCGCAAGAATGCCTATCACGGCAGTACCATCGCCGCCTCCAGCCTCGGCGGCATGGAAGACATGCACAAGCAGGGCGGTGTTATCCCCGACATCGTGCATGTCGAGCAACCTCACTGGTTCGCCAAACGTTGCGAGTTGGGTACCGACCTCGACGCAGAAGCATTCGGCCGCGAAGTGGCACAGTCAATCGCCGATAAGATCGAAGAACTCGGCGAGAACCGCGTCGCAGCTTTCATCGCCGAGCCAATTCAGGGTGCCGGTGGCGTTGTTGTACCGCCCGACAGCTACTGGACCGAAGTGAAGAAAATCTGCGCGCAATACGACATTCTATTTGTCGCCGATGAAGTTATCTGCGGCTTCGGCCGCACCGGCCACTGGTTTGGCAGTGATTTGTACGATCTCAAACCCGATTTAATGCCGATGGCCAAGGGCCTTTCTTCGGGCTATTTGCCGATTGGCGGCGTGATGGTCGCTGATCGGGTTGCCGATGTTCTAATCAACCAGGGTGGTGAATTCAACCACGGTTACACCTACTCCGGGCATCCTGTTTGTGCGGCGGTAGCAGTCGCTAATATCAAGCTGATGCAGCGTGAAAATATCGTCGAGATTGTACGTGAATCGACCGCGCCTTATCTGCAAAAACGCTTGCGCGAGTTAAACAATCACCCGCTGGTCGGTGAAGTACGCGGCATTGGCATGCTGGGCGCAATCGAACTGGTTGAGAACAAAGCCAACTATGTGAAATTCGATAAAGACAAAAATGTCGGCACGATTTGCCGCACGCATTGTTTCGATAATAATCTGGTGATGCGCGCAGTGGGTGACACGATGATTATTTCGCCACCGCTGGTGATGCAAAAATCAGATATCGATACCTTTATCGAGCGCGCCTGGAAAAGTCTCGATCAAACCCA
>CAXMRQ010000068.1:0-3699 GCA_964196115.1 uncultured Gammaproteobacteria bacterium | reverse complement strand
GTAGTCGGGCTTGGCGTTAGCGGCTTTTCGGTTGCCAATTATCTACTCACGCATGGCTTGCGCTGTCGGGTTCAGGATACGCGCGATATCCCGCCTTTTTTGCAGCAATTGAAGCATCTGCATCCACAGGTTGAAGTCGTCAAGGCGACGCTCGATAACGAACTGGTGGAATGGGCCGACGTGTTGATAGTGAGCCCCGGCCTGTCGATTCGGCAGGCTCAGATTAGTCATGCCGCCGAACTCGGAAAATCGGTTATTGGTGATATCGAGCTGTTCGCCCAGGTGGCCGATAAGCCGATTGTCGCGATAACCGGTTCCAACGGCAAAAGCACAGTCACGCGGTTGGTCGGAGACATGATTAGCGCCGATGGGAAGCAGGCGGGTGTTGGCGGAAATATCGGCACAGCAGCGCTGGAGCTTTTATCATCCCCGGCGGATTATTACGTGCTTGAGTTGTCGAGCTATCAACTGGAAACAACGCGGTCGCTAAAACCACAGGTGGCCACGGTGTTAAATCTGTCGCAAGACCATCTCGACCGTTATGACAGCTACGCCGATTACGTTCAGGCGAAACTGCATATCTACGACAAGGCTGATGTCTGCGTTAGTAACTATGACGATAAAACCACAGGGCACGATGCCAATGACATTCTGTTCAGCCTGAATCCCCTGGCCGAGGTAGATTTTGGACTGATCGATGACAATGGTATCTGCCTGGCGCATCGCCGGAACCCCTGGATCGCCGTCGACAGTTTGAAGGTCTCGGGGCAACATAACTGGGCTAACTGCCTGGCTGCTATGGCGCTGGCAGACGCTATCGGCATCTCGAAGAGAGCAATCGTTGAAGCGCTGAAAAATTTCGAAGGAATCCCCCATCGTAGTCAGTGGGTGGGCGAACACGATGGTGTCGAGTGGATTAATGATTCCAAGGCAACCAATGTGGGTGCCGCAAAAGCGTCGATTGAAGGGCGTGATCGTCCGGTAATTTTGATCGCGGGCGGGCAATCGAAAAACGCCAATATGAGTGCGCTCTGCGAAGTTTTACAACAGCGCGTCAAGTTGGTGTTATTAATGGGTGAAGACGCGGATAGTATGGAACAGGCCTGGCTCGGGTCAACGCATATCGAGCGGGTCGATAGTATGAAGTGTGCGGTGGCAAGGGCCTACGCAAGCGCCAAACCCGGCGACTGTGTGCTGCTGGCTCCCGCCTGTGCCAGCTTCGATATGTACGAAAAATTTGAAGCGCGTGGCAATGATTTTACGCAAAACGTGCGGAGTTTGATCAATGTCTAGCATAGCGGGCCAGGCAGTGCGTGCTGACAGATCGGTTGCTCAATCGACTGTTGAATTAGCACCCAATATAGACCGCAGCATTCTGACGCTATATCTGATTCTCATCATCATTGGTCTGGTGATGGTTGCCTCGGCGTCGATTGGTATAGCCGATCAGGCTACCCAGGACCCGTTTTATTACGCCAAACGCCAGTTTTTACGCATCCTGTTGAGCCTCATGCTGGTATGGTTAGCCTGCAAAATACCGCTACGAGTGTGGGAAAATAATGGTATGGCATTAATGCTGGCTTCGATTGTTTTACTCGGTGTCGTGTTGATTCCTGGAGTAGGGCACACGGTAAATGGCAGTACGCGCTGGCTAAATTTTGGCATATTTACCTTTCAAATTTCGGAAGTATCAAAGTTGTTTCTCATTATTTACCTGGGCGGATACCTGGTCCGACGCAGCGAGGAGTTGCAAAAAAACACCATGGGGTTCATCAAGCCAATGCTGGTGCTGGCCTTCGCCAGCGGCTTATTGATTCTGGAGCCGGATTTTGGCGCGGCGGTTGTATTACTACTCACCGGGCTGGGCCTGATGTTTCTTGGCGGAGTGCGCTTCGCTCAATTTTTACTATTTGTTATCGGCACCCTTGGCATCATGATACTGCTGGCGGTTTCGTCGCCTTATCGCCTGTCGCGTATTACCTCGTTTATTGATCCCTGGGCTGACCCGTTCAACAGCGGGTTTCAGTTGACCCAGTCGCTAATAGCGATTGGTAACGGTGGCTGGTTTGGTAGCGGTCTCGGTGGCAGCATCCAGAAGCTGTTTTATCTGCCCGAGGCGCACACCGATTTTCTGTTTGCTATTTATGCCGAAGAGTTCGGCCTGGCAGGCACTGTTTTTCTGGTTTCTTTGTATGCTTTGTTTGCAATTCGCTGCTTTGCTATCGGCAAAATGGCGCTACTCGGACGGCAGGCATTCGGCGCCTACCTGGCTTATGGCGTTGGCCTGTTAATTACGATACAGGCGATTGTTAATATCGGCGTCAATATGGGTACCTTCCCGACCAAGGGGCTGACATTACCGTTTGTCAGTTATGGCGGTAATAGCATTTTAAGTATGTCGTTTGCAGTGGGTCTGGTTTTACGGGTTTATCTCGAATATCAGCAGGGTGATTGCGACCTGTCGACGACAAAAAGTCGGCGTCGTGGCCGATCACCTCAGCAGCGGGTGAGCGCATGAATCAACAGGCGAAAAAACCGATCGTAGTGATGGCAGGTGGAACCGGGGGCCACGTATTTCCAGCGCTTGCAGTGGCTGAGTATCTGCGTCTCAGGGGTGAGACTGTCATCTGGTTTGGAACGCGCGCCGGTATCGAAGCGCGTGTCGTGCCGGCAGCTGATTTTGCGATTGAATGGCTTAGTGTACAGGGTCTGCGTGGCAAGGGGTTTGCGACCTTAATACTGGCGCCTTTCAGATTGCTAAGAGCCTGTTGGCAGGCCTTTACAACTTTAATGCGATTACGTCCGAAAGCAGTACTTGGTATGGGTGGTTTTGTTTCGGGACCCGGAGGGCTGATGGCCTGGCTGCTGAACATACCGCTGTTTTTGCATGAACAAAATTCGGTGACTGGATTAACCAACCGATTACTCGGTCGCGTCGCCAAAAAGAGTTATTTTGCGTTTCCAGACGCGGCTAAACAGGTACCGGGTAGCGAGTGTATCGGTAATCCGGTTCGCGGCGACCTGATCGATTTGCCAACACCCGAAATCAGGCTCGCGGGCAGAGAAGGTAAGGCTGTAAATCTACTGGTAGTCGGCGGTAGTCTTGGCGCTGCTACATTAAACCGGGTGGTTCCTGAAGCTGTGTCACGACTCGACATTGCGGAAAGACCTGTAATCAAACACCAGTGTGGCAATGCTCACGTCGAGCTTTGTCAACAGCAGTATCAGCAGGCGAATGTCGAGGCCGAGGTTTTCGGGTTTATCGATAATATGCGTGAAGTTTACCTGTGGGCGGATCTGGTGATTTGTCGGGCTGGTGCGCTAACTATTTCAGAAATCGCCACCGTAGGCATTGCCTCAATACTGATTCCTTTTCCGTTTGCGGTGGATAACCACCAATATTACAACGCACGTTTTCTAGAACAACATCGGGCCGCGCGAATATTGCTTGAAGATGACCTGGACGCCGTGTCGCTGGCATTACAGTTACGCTATTTTCAGCAAAACAGGCAAGCATTAATACAGATGTCGATGAATGCGCGGTCGCAGTCAAAAACAGATGCAACCGCACAATTAGCGCAGGGTGTTCTGGCAGGAGCATTATCATGACTGTCAGTTCCAAACATTTTATGCGGCGTATCAAAAATGTCCATTTTATCGGCATCGGTGGCGCGGGCATGAGTGGAATTGCCGAAGTAT
>CAXMRQ010000067.1:0-3617 GCA_964196115.1 uncultured Gammaproteobacteria bacterium | reverse complement strand
ACGATTAACGCCGAGCATTTAGTCAACGCGGGTGGACTGTGGGCACGTGAAGTAGGGCTTTTGTCGGGCTTGCATTTGCCGGTACAGCCGATGGAGCACCATTACCTGATTACCGAAGCAATACCCGAAATTGAAGCGCGTGAAGAACGTCTGCCAGCGGGTATCGATTACGAAGGCAATATGTATTTCCGTCAGGAAGGCAATGGCATGTTGCTCGGTACCTACGAACCAGTGGCGACGCCCTGGTCGGTCGGTGGTACGCCACTGTCGTTTGGTCACGAATTGCTCGAACCGCAACTAGATCATATCGCCGAGCGTCTGGAACTTGGTTTCCAGCGCATTCCGGCGCTGGAAAAAGCCGGCATCAAAGATATTATTAACGGTCCCTTTACATTCGGCCCCGACGGCAATCCGATGATTGGTCCGGTGCCAGGGATGCGCAATTACTGGACGGCGGTTGGTGTCATGGCCGGGTTCTGTCAGGCCGGTGGCGTTGGTATGTGTCTGGCCGAATGGATGATCGATGGCGAGCCGTCCATCGATGTCTGGGCGATGGATATAGCGCGATTTGGTGACTATGCATCGCCACATTATGGCACAGTAAAATCTACCGAGAACTATGAACGTCGTTTCATTCTCACCTTTCCAAATGAAACCCTGCCGAAAGGACGTTGCCAGAAGACTACTTCATTGTACGACCGTCTTAGCGCCAAAGGCGCAGTTTGGGGCGACGCGTTCGGCTTGGAGAATGTACTCTGGTTCGCTAACAGCCCCGAGGATGCACACGAAGAACCCACTTTCCGTCGCTCACGCGCCCACGACTATGTCGCCGAAGAAGTTAAAGCGGTGCGCGAAAATGTCGGTGCGATAGAAATTGCCAATTTTGCCAAACATCAATTCCGAGGCCCCGGTGCGCGGGCGTTTCTTGATCATTTGATGGCGGGTACTATTCCCAAACCCGGACGCATTACCTTAAACCCGATGTTATCGGCGAAAGGCAAGCTATACGGCGATTTAACAGTCGCCTGCCTCGGTGAAGACGATTTTCTAATTCTAGGTTCCGGCGCAGCACAGGAAATGCACCGCCGCTGGTTCGAAAAGCACCTGGATGGCCATGATGTACGCTACAGCAATGAATCGAGTCGACTGCATGGTTTTGCTATCTCGGGGCCGAAGTCGCGTGAATTATTGTCGCGTATCTCGCGCGACGATGTTTCCGCTGCGGCGCTGAAATTTCGCGATATTCGTCGCACATTTGTCGCAGGTGTTCCGGCGATTTTGACGCGGCTGTCATTCTCGGGGGAACTCGGTTATGAGATTTATGTGGCACCGGAATATTTGCTTAAACTTTACCAATCGATGATCGAGGCGGACGAAGATATTGGTCTTAAGTTATACGGTGCCCGAGCGCTAATGAGTTTGCGCCTGGAGAAAAACTGGGGGGCATGGACGTTAGATTTCCGTCCTGATTTTACCCCCGCCGAGTCGGGACTGGATGTATTTATAAACTGGGATAAGGAATTTATTGGCAAACAGGCGGCAATGCAGGAAAGAGAGGCTGGCCCACAAAAGCGCCTGGTGACTCTGACGCTTGACACACAGGATATCGATGTTTCAAACGACGAGGCGATTCTCAAAGACGGTGAATGCGTCGGTTATATCACTTCGGGTGGTTACGCACACACGGTGAAAAAATCGATGGCATTGGGTTATGTGCCGACTGATCTTGCGGTGGCTGATACCGATCTTGAAGTCGAGATCAATGGTGAGATGTATGCAGCGCGCGTAATCGATAAACCACTGTACGATCCCGACGGGGAGAAAATGCGTAGCTAGGAGCCTGTCGGACTTAGGCTGGTCTCGGTCTCTGTTCCTGACTCGACTCTACCACCGGGACGCCGGACCGCTGCATCCATGCAAGCGTACTGCGGAAAAGCCGGATTTGGCCATATTTTGAGTTCTTTTTCGTCAAATAGAACTACTATTTTCCTTAAAAGAGCTCAAAATCTGACTCAAACCGGTCTTTCCCTCGACAATTGCTCCTGCATTGCCTAAGGGCACCTACTGTTGGCGCCTAAAAGCGCCTACTTTTGGTGTTCTACTACCGTACATCCTGTACATATCGTAACGACCACCTAAGTCCGACAGACTCCTAGCCAGTGGTTTCAGTCCACTGTTAATTCCAGAAATTCGGTGAAGGGAATTGGTTTTTGAAATAAGTGACCCTGAAAATACTGGCATTGGCTGTTTTTCAAAACTTCAAACTCTTCGCTGGTTTCTACCCTTTTGGCAATGACGTCCAATTTTAAATGTTGGGCCATGAGGACGATGGAATTCACGATCATCTTATTGTCGGCAGATGTGTCGATATTACGTATAAACGATTGATTGATTTTTAATTCGTCGATGGGTAAACGATGCAGTAGCGCGAATGACGAGTATCCGCTGCCGAAATCGTCCATTGAAATATTGATGCGGTGCTTTTTTAACCGATTCAAGGTTTCTAGCGCTCGTTCGCTATTATCGGCCACCATGGCTTCGGTTATCTCCAGTTTTAATTTTTCCGGGTTGGCCTGGGTTTCCTCCAGTATTAGTTCCAGTTTGTCGATGAAGTCGGCGTCTCTGAATTGCCTGGGGCTGAGTTTTACCGAAATTATCGAGTTAAAAACTGGGTCCAGTATCGCCTGAAATTCACAGGCAGAGCGTAAAGCCCAGTTGCTAATCGATACAATTAATCCGGTTTGTTCAGCTATGTCTATGAATTCCGAAGGTTGTAAAAGGCCTCTTTTCGGGTGATTCCAGCGCAGTATTACTTCAACGCCGATGATGTTTTCTGCGCCGTCAAACTGCGGTTGGAAATATAATTCGAACTCACTATTTTCTAATGCTGGTTGCAACTCTTTTTCCAATTCGCGTCGCTGGTTTATCGAGTCCTGCATATCCTGAGAAAATAACTGCACGCTGCTATGCCCGTCCTTTCTGCCGTGATACATAGCAACCTCGGCGTATTGAATCAAATCTTCAGCGGTCATCTGATTGAGCGGGAATAAGGTTATTCCGACGTTGGCGGTAATATGAAAATCATGCCCGTGAACCACATAGGGCGCTTCAAGTAGTTTCTGAAATTCGTCGGCAATGCTGGTTACCGGAGCGCTAGTGAGTTTTAAGCTTTCGCCAATTTCGGCAAGTATTACGACAAACTCATTGCCGCCAGGTCGCGCGGCCGTATCGTTGGTCCCCAGGCGGCTGCGTAATCGTTTTGCGATCTGTACGATCAACTCATCGCAGACAATGTATCCGAGTGAATAGTTGATTTCCTTGAACCGATCGATATTGATAAATAACACTGCACCGACACTGTCATTTCGGCACGCTTTGGCCATTTCATCAATTAATGTTTCCTGTAACAGTCGGCGATTGGGCAGGTCGGTTAGTTCATCGTGGTGGGCCTGGTGGCGAACCTCTTGTTCGATGAGTTTTCGTTGCTGGCGATTGCTGAGAGACTTTGTAATATTTTCCAGAATAGTTTTGTTCAGTCGGCCTGCCGCCGCCAGCATCATGCCCATAAATAATACCGACATGATTGTCATTGCATTTGCGATTTCGGTGTTGATCAG
>CAXMRQ010000066.1:0-8090 GCA_964196115.1 uncultured Gammaproteobacteria bacterium | reverse complement strand
ATACCTTAAAGTGCGCGCCCCTTTGATGCGTGGCGTCATTGGTTAATACCTTACAGTAACATTTCAGGAATACTCCATTGATCTCCACCGCTAACATCACCATGCAGTTTGGCGCTAAGCCGCTGTTCGAAAACATTTCCGCCAAGTTTGGAAACGGCAACCGTTACGGCCTGATTGGCGCGAATGGCTGCGGTAAATCGACATTGATGAAAATACTCAGCGGCGATCTGCAATCCACTTCGGGCAACGTCTCAATTACCCCCGGCAACAAGGTCGGCACCTTAAGCCAGGATCAGTTTGCATTTGAAGAATACAGCGTAATCAACGCAGTTATTATAGGTGATGCTGATTTATGGAAGGTGAAACAGGAACGTGACCGTATTTACGCCATGCCCAACATGTCGGAAGAGGACGGCATGCGAGTCGCAGATCTGGAGGCCGAATTCGCTGAGATGGATGGTTACAGTGCCGAAAGCCGTGCCGGTGAGATATTGCTGCAGGCGGGAATCGAGGAAGCATTCCATTACGGCTTGATGAAGCAGGTTGCCCCCGGCTGGAAGTTACGCGTATTACTCGCGCAGGCGTTATTTGCCGCCCCGGATATTTTGCTGTTAGACGAGCCGACCAACAATCTCGATATCCATACTATAAACTGGCTCGCGACCGTGCTTAACCAGCGCAAGTCGACGATGATTATCATTTCGCATGACCGCCACTTCCTGAACTCAGTTTGCACCCACATGGCCGATATCGACTATGGTGAACTGCGTATCTGCCCAGGTAATTACGAGGCATTTATGGCCGCGTCGTCGCTGGTACGTGATCAGCTACAAAGTTCGAATGCGAAAAAGAGCACGGAACTGGCGGAGTTACAGCAATTTGTTGATCGCTTTTCGGCCAATGCATCAAAAGCCAAACAGGCGACTTCGCGTGCCAGAAAGATGGAAAAAATAAAACTCGATGAAGTCATACCGTCGAGCCGAGCCACGCCTTTCATTTCCTTTAAGCAGGAGAAAAAACTCCACCGCCAGGCATTAGTGCTGGAAGGCTTGTCGCATGGTTTTGATGGCGAAACACTGTTCACCGACTTCAATTTAATATTAGAAGCAGGCGCCAGACTTGCCGTAATCGGTGAAAACGGCGTGGGTAAAACCACGTTTTTGCACTGCCTGATAGATCAAATTAAAGCCAACGCGGGCGAAATAAAATGGTCGGAAAATGCCAGCTTAGCCTATTGCCCGCAAGACGGCACATCCGAGTTCAACTGCGAGCTGAATTTATTCGACTGGATGTCTAAGTGGCGCAGGCCCAAACATGACGACTTAATGGTACGGGGAATGCTGGGGCGTTTATTATTCAGCGCAGACGACTATAAAAAGAAAGTCAAAGTCTGCTCGGGCGGTGAAAAAAATCGACTGTTATTTGGAAGATTAATCATGTCGGAAGCCAATGTGTTAATTCTCGACGAGCCCACTAACCATCTGGATATGGAATCCATCGAAGCGCTAAACCAGGCACTGGCCAAATATGACGGCACGGTAATCTTTGTCAGCCATGATCGAGAATTTGTGTCATCCCTGGCTACGCGAGTGGTAGAAATTAAAGATAAGCAAGCCATCAATTTTCAGGGTAACTATGACGAATACCTGGCCAGTCAGATCGAAGTTTTTAAAGTCGCGTAACCCGATGCGGTATTATCCGAGAAAACGCAGTTGGATCACCCGACTTAGCAGCGCAGGGTTTTTCGATATTGACCCGATTAGTCAAATTCAGTAATGTGCGGCATCATTGATCAATTCGGGCGCCTATGATTCGTTACCTGGTTTGGCGGCTGCTGTTTGAAGCCTGCAACATTGTTCGCCTGTTTGGTCACGGACCCGACAGGGTTCATTATCTGGCTTTTGGCGCCAATTTCAGTGACCAGATCCTGAGGCAACGACGCATCAGGCCGTTCGCCGTTGAACCATTCACGCTCAGGGATCATGCCCTGCGCTTTGATCATCCGGCACCCTGGGAGGGCTGCGGATACGCTTCGGCTGAACCGGCCCCGGGTGAGTCTCTTCACGGCTTTCTCTACGCGCTGTCGGGCAGGGATGCCGCGCGAATGGATTTTTATGAAGTCGTGCCCGTATTGAACAGGTACCGACGTACCTATGTCGAACAGGACGGGCAACGTTTGTTCTTTTATCAAACCAATCGCTCAACGCCTGACCTGCGACCGACCGATGAGTACCTGGGATACATTACCGAAGGTCTCGAATCGCACCCGGGTCCGAGCGCTGACTATCGCAACATGATTGCCGCTATCGAGACGGCTGAGCGCGGTAACATGGTAGCGTCTTATATTTCGCCGCAGCCTGAAAATCGAGCACCCTGGTTGCGAAATATCAACGACAACTATCAGAAATTTGTAGTCATGATTTTTTTGTCGCTAATCTATAAACACTCACTCACCGCATTTCTCATCCGCCGCTAGCGACTTCCAATGCGATACATTGTTTCGCATTATTTGATGAAGGTCAGAACCTCGTCAAGTTGCACGACATGACAATAAATCATATTGATGACTTCAAGTTCATGGGTATGTAACTCCATCGTCGCTGCCGCGCAACAATCGTCTACCACTACCACGTTAAAACTTTCATCGGCAAGGCTTCGCACAGTCGAGGAAATACATTGGTCGGTGAAGATGCCAGCAACCACCACGTTGGCGATACCCATGTTATGCAAAATCAGGCGCAGGTTGGTGCCGGTGAGTGCGCTATCCGTGGTCTTTATGACAGTGATTTCATTCTCGTCAGGCTCGAGTTGCGGGACAATCTGCGAGTCGTGGCGATCCTTCGGCATGAGTAAATAATTAAACCCCGGTTTTTTCTGGCTTAGCGAACGATCACGTCCATCGGTCTTCAAACAGGCAATTCGGGCAAAAATAACCTCGATGTCGTTGTTACGGCAATGCTCAATTAGCCTTGCGGAATTCGGGATAACAACCTCGTTCATACGTTCTGCAAATGGCTGCCAGCGAATATTTTCCTGCTCGTCCTGTTTCGGTTCCAGATAAGTATTCTGGATATCAATCACCAGCAAAGCGGTTTTTTCCGGCTCGAGAACAATCTCGTCCGGCTCCTCGGCATTGGCATAGTAAAAAGAACGGTATGCGGTTTTCCAGTTCATTTGAATAGCCTGGTTTCGGTGATTAACGATTAACCTAACATATCATCGGGAGGGCTTTATCTGCAACAGGGTGTGGAAGGATGGTTAATTTTTAGACCCCGTATGCTGCCGATTTGAGGGAAATAGGGGGTAGGGTTCCATTTTTCGAAATTAGGTGATCATAAATCAAAGACATGACCGAAATGGTACGCTGAAGTGATTGTTCCTGCTTTAAGTGTGCGAGTATGTCGTCTTACGGATTTCTGTCAAGAAGGCTTAATTCATGGTTCCATATACGTAGATATAAGTTTGCGGCGTATAAAATTCAAAATTCCGTACACCAGTCTGGATGAAGACGACAACGATCTTATCCTGTCCTTTGCAGTTGAGGGCTCGCATAGTGGGAGCTTCAAATTCGCGGCAGGCTTATACGCTACGGCTCCAGCACAGGCCTGTACCGTGGAACAGTAGCCTAGTGAAGAGCCAGCTAATATAATGTCTGGCTTTATCCTGCTATGGGCAACAAAGATAAGTTGAGTCTTTCCCATATCGACAATAACTAATCTATTTTTAGGAGAACAATTATGAGTTTGAAGTCCCCATGGCAGCCCTGGATAAATTTTGCCCTGCTGTTATTAGTGTTTTTATACATACCGGTGGGCTTTTCTGCCGCTCAATCTTCCTCCGTTCAGGTTGATTATAATAGCCTGAGTAAAAGGGTTGAGCAGATAGAGACCGGTGATGCCTACCAGTTAGCGGTCGAAGAGCTCGCGCAGGAAATCGAATTTGTCAGAAATGACCTGGAAGCCTACATTGCGGCAAACGATATGGATGTCGATGCAATGGTACTGTCGGTACGTCTTGGGTTTATCGATGAGATTTTTGTGAAAGGTCGACAAACAAAGGATAAACAAACCATTAATCCGGAAGAATTATTTCTTGCCCAGCATAAACGCCTGGACAGGGCTTTAGAGCTTCGCCCTGATAATGCCAAGGCCAATTATTGGAAGGCCCGTCTGTACGGGATGAATGTCTCGGTTATCGATAATCAGGGCGATCTGAAGAAGCAACCCATAAACCTGAGTAAGGCAATTCATTTTTCCCAACAAGCTGTGTTGCTGGATAAGCAGAATACCTGGTACCGTGAAGCGCTGGCTATCTATTATCTCACTGACAATAATCGTAAAAAAGCACTCGAGGTGCTGGATATCAGTGCGATGGCATATAATCCTGTCAATATTCTGCTGAAGGATATAGATGCATTTCCTTTACCGGAGGGTACAATTTACCCAAAAGAAGATAGTGAGTTCTATAGTGAATTACAGTTAAAGCAAAAAACCATCACTAACTTTCCACTTCTTAGGTCGCAGGTTTTAGTTGTTCCGATGACAGCGGCGCGACTGGAGAAATTTTTTCAGCAAACCTGGCCTGAATTCAGATTTTTCAAGCAAGCGCAAAATGACCTGTATGCACAGTACCTGATTTTTGATACCGGGGGGTTAAGGCCGACTTATAACATGGGCGAAGCCAGAGCCTGGGCACAGAAAAAGCTGGGTGGTATCGTGCTTTCGGTGATGGATGTCAGGAATCCCACTGCTGCCGAACGAGAAATGACACCTCAAGGCCATCGCCTGCCTGCCAGCCTGGGCGACAAGTTCAGCTATCTTTTCTACGTGAATAATAGAAATGTTGAGTAGAACAAGTAGTACCGTCTCGGGGGTCGCGTCTTGAATTGTGAATCCGGCCAAAAATTTAAGATTTAGGAATTTTATTTACCCTTGAATTCAAAGGGGCTCAGGGTCAGGCCTGGCCTTTAGCCTCCCTGAAACGATTTGAGGATTGTTTTAACAAAAACGGCCCAGATCACATTCATTCTAAATGCTAAAAAACTCCGTATTCTGACTCGAATATTAAATATACCAGCTGCCGATACCTACTATAAATTCCCGCGTATTCGCTCCGCCACCGCGCCGATGGCGTCCATATCGCCCGGCTTAATGCCCCAGTTGAGTTTCAATTCGTCACCCTCTCGCCGTGGTAGCACGTGCATATGGAAATGGAAGACCGACTGTGCTGCCGCCGGGCCGTTGCATTGAAGCAAATTGAGGCCGTCCGGATTGAGCGTTTTATCTATCGCCGCGGCTATCTTTTTCGCGGTCTTGACGGTAGCGGTAATGGCCGCGTCGGAAACGGCGTAAACGTCCCTGGCGTGTTCCTTCGGGATGACCAGCGCGTGCCCCTCGTTGGCCGGATTGATATCCATGAAGGCCAGGGTGTCGTCGTTTTCGAACAGTTTAAAGCACGGAATTTCACCCGCGATGATTTTGCAAAAGAGGCAGTCAGAGTCTGCAGTCATGGTTTTTCTCCAATTATTTCCCGGGTCGTGCCGAGGGACTGGTCTGGTAGGCCATCGAGTATAAATCGAAAACGAGCTACAGACAAAAGACACTCGGAATTCCAGGTATTGGGGCGCTAGAATTAGGAGATGTGCTGCAGATTGTATGTGAGAACAATGGTTGTTCACCATCAAATTATTAATAATTATGGATGAGAAAACAGTACAAGAAATGATTGAATATTTAAAAGACTTAGATGGCCCGATAAATAGAGCCAATGGCTTTTCGATTGGATACTGTTAGACTGCGCGGCTCCAATTTACCCCTTACATCATTCAATCTATATTTAAGGAAGATTCTCATTCATGTGGTTCAAAAACTTACAGCTTTACCGGTTTAGCAAACCGTTCGAATTAAACTCAGAAGCACTTAACGAGCAGCTCGGCTCGCACAGCTTTGTGCCCTGTGGTAGTCAGGATTTAACGCGCTCTGGCTGGGTTCCGCCACTGGGTCGCCATGGCAGTGAATTAGTGCATGTCACTAATGGTTATCTGATGGTTTGTTGTAAACGTCAGGATAAACTATTGCCGGCAGCGGTGATCAATGAAGAGCTGGAAGAAAAGGCATTGCAAATCGAAGAGCGCGAGGCGCGTACGCTACCGCGTAAAGAACGTCAAACGCTGAAGGAAGAAGTGATCTTTAGTTTGCTGCCGAGAGCATTTGTACGCTCTGCTTTGCAGTTCGCCTATATATCGCCACGCGACAATTTACTGGTAGTGGATGCTTCATCGGCGAAGCGTGCCGAAGCGTTGATCGACAGCTTGCGAGAGGCCGTTGGTCCGCTTTCGTTGATTCCGCTGGCCGCAAAAAACCAGCCGATAGAGGTAATGACGCAGTGGGTCAATAGTGGTAACCCTACCCTGGGTTTTGAATTGGGCGAGGAATGCGAACTGCGTGACAATGCAGATATCAGCAATGTGATTCGCTGCAAAAACCAGGATCTCACAGCCGCTGAAATGCTTAACCACCTGAAAACCGGAATGCATGTGAGCAAACTGGCGCTAAGCTGGCAGCAGCGTGTCGAGTTTGTGCTAGATGAAAAACTGGTCATCAAACGCCTGCGTTTTTCTGATGTGCTGCAGGATAAGGCGAATGAAGTTGAAGCCGAAGACGTGGCTCAGCAATTTGATGTCGATTTCTCCATTATGGCGCTGGAGCTGTCTGAGTTTTTCAAGGCACTGGTGAGTGCGCTGGGTGGCGAAGGTTCGTCAGAACAGGCGAGTTCAGTTACCGGTGATTCTGAGTAATCCGCCCTCGGGGTTTTTATGGGCTAATTTTTGCAAATATGGTCAGGAACCCTTCAGGTAGGCGGAGCCATATTTGGCTTCGGCTAATTCGGGTATTTCCCGATATCGGTGGCAGGCGACCTGGTGGCCTTCATCGATATGATTGAGTGCCGGCTCTTCTTCGTAGCATTGTTCAATTGCAAATGGACAGCGGGTATGAAATCTACAGCCAAAGGGTGGGTTCATCGGGCTGGGGACATCGCCCTGCAAAATAATTCGCGACGGTTTTTCTCTCACTTCCGGCACCGGGATGCCAGACAGTAACGCATGCGTGTAAGGGTGTTTTGGATTTTCGAACAACATATTTGTCGGTGCTATTTCGACAATTTTGCCCAGGTACATAACCGCGACACGGTCACTAATATACTTCACCACTAACAAATGATGGGTGACAAATAAATAGGTGAGATTAAACTGATTTTGCAGCTCTTTTAACATATTCAAAATTTGCGCCTGCACCGATACGTCCAGAGCTGAGGTGGGTTCATCGAGGGCAAGAAACTCGGGTTTTGTAGCGATCGCACGCGCCACGGCCAGCCGTTGTCGTTGGCCGCCAGAAAATTCATGCGGGTAACGCAACAAGTGGTGCTTATCCAGGCCAACGGTCTGTAGTAGATTAAGCGTGAGTTCCTGCTGTTCTTTAGCGGGAAGGGACTGGGTGACCTTTATTGGTTCGGCGACAATGTTTTTGACTAACATTCTGGGGTTCATCGAACTGGTCGGATCCTGAAACACCATTTGTAATTTTCGACGCAGTTTACGGTTTATCAATTCCCGTCTGCTAAGCGCTGCTATATCAACTGGCTTTTCCGCGTCATCTTCCGGGTGATATATAATTTCACCGGAGGAAGGTTTATACAGGCGAATAATCGCTTTTGCTGTAGTCGTTTTTCCGCAGCCGGATTCGCCCACCAGGCCAAGACATTCTCCGCGATAAATAGTTAAATCGATTCCGTCGAGCGCTTTCACTGAATTAACCGGGCGTCGCAGCACACCCCCTAAAATATCGTAATGCAATTTTAGATCGTTAATTTGAAGTAGTTTTGTGCGCATATTCAGGGTTTTCAGCTGAAGTTCAGCTTAGTTATAAAGATGGCAAGCCACCTGATGGCGCTCGCCAATAGTTTGCAGAACCGGGGTTTCATCCTTGCATTGGTCAAAACATTCGGGACACCTGGGATGGAATCTACAGCCGGTGGGTGGCGCGACCAGATCCGGAACAGAGCCCGGGATGGTTTCCAGATTACCTTTCTGG
>CAXMRQ010000065.1:0-15571 GCA_964196115.1 uncultured Gammaproteobacteria bacterium | reverse complement strand
GAGCATCGGCCTTCTAAGCCGAGGGTAGCAGGTTCGAATCCTGCCGGGCGTGCCATTATTTATGGTGGGCGTAGCTCAGTTGGTAGAGTGCAAGATTGTGATTCTTGTTGTCGTGGGTTCGATCCCCATCGTCCACCCCATTTTCCCGGCTCCTGAAACCAGGCGCCATTAATGTTCGAATCGGAATTTCCGGTAAAAATACTGGTTAATCCATTGTTAGCCAATATAATTAGCGTATTGAAAGCAAGTTATGTGCGAAAGTGGCGGAATTGGTAGACGCGCCAGATTTAGGTTCTGGTATCTTTGATGTGAGAGTTCGAGTCTCTCCTTTCGCACCATTTAACCTGGAAATTAATTCATTTAGTCTAGATTCAGACAACCACTCTGCAGAACAAAACCCCATTAGCGAATATCACGAGATTTTATCATGCAAGTATCTATAGAAACCCTCGAAGGCCTGGAACGCCGAATGACTGTTCAGGTGCCATCCGACACTGTTAATATGGCAGTCGAGAAAAAACTTAACGACTTAAGGAAAACGGTAAAAATCGACGGCTTCCGACCTGGCAAAGTGCCACTCAAGGTAGTGCAGCAAAAGTTTGGCGGTCATGTGCGTCAGGAAGTTATCGGCGATGTCATTGAGTCGTCATATCATGAAGCGATAGTTCAGGAAAATGTACGCCCCGCTGGTATGCCGAGTATCGAGTCAATCAACTCGGAAGACAAGGAGGATATGTCTTATACCGCAACCTTCGAAATATATCCGGAAATCGGCGAAATCAAGCTTGAGACGATTAAGATTGAAAAGCCTGTCGTCGAGATAGTCGACAAAGACTTAGAAGCGGTGATTGAGAAATTACGCGAACAACGTAAGAACTGGATTGAAGTCAGCCGAACAGCGGGTAAGGGAGACCAGGTACTGGTCGATTTCGAGGGTCGAATTGACGGAGAGTTATTTGAAGGCGGGGCCGGTAATGATATGGCTGTCGAAATCGGTGCTGGGCAAATGCTACCCGAATTTGAAGCGGGTTTAGAAGGTATCACCAGCGGTGGAGAAAAAATGGTCGCGGTTAATTTCCCGGACGACTATCACGGCAAGGAAGTGGCTGGTAAAACCGCCGAGTTTACGCTCAAGGCGACTAAGGTCTCGGAGCCTGAATTACCTGATATCGATGAATCGTTTATTAAGGCATTTGGTGTTGAGGATGGCGACCTGGAGAAATTTCGACAGGATGTTCGTGCCAATATGAACAAGGAAATCAATCAAAAACTCAAATCCACTGTGAAAAATGCGGTGATGACCGGTTTACTCGAAGAAAATACAATAATAGCGCCATCGGCTCTGGTTGCTGAAGAGGTGAAATCGCTGAAAATGCAGGCCGCCCAACGTATGGGGCAGGATATGGAGAATTTCGATAGTAATAATCTACCCGACGATATGTTTAAAGAAGAAGCGAGTAAGCGCGTTCGACTTGGTTTACTGGTCGGAGAAGTGATTAAGAGTGAAAAGATTGAACTGGATCAAAGCCTGCTGGAAACGACTCTGGTGGAAATGGCTGCCTCCTATGAGCAACCCGATCAGGTGAGGGATTACTATCGCCAAAATAAGGAGGCCCGCTCAAGCCTGGAGGGTATGGTACTTGAAGATCAGGTGGTCAGTCATATATTGGATAAGGCAAAGGTCACCGAGAAGCAAAGCAGCTTCGAAGACATAATGAACAATTAAAACTAACCAGCGGGAATACGCATGAGCGAATTTAACAGCATCGCAGGAATAGCCTCAAGTTACCAGCTAGGCGATGATCTACAGGCCAATCTTGTGCCAATGGTGGTCGAGCAATCGGCCCGCGGTGAAAGGGCTTACGATATTTATTCGCGTTTGTTGAAAGAGCGCGTGATATTTGTGGTTGGTCCGATTGAAGATCACATGGCAAACTTAATTGTGGCGCAGTTATTATTCCTTGAATCGGAAAATCCAGACAAAGATATTTCGCTCTATATTAATAGTCCCGGTGGGGCAGTATCCGCAGGCCTGGCAATCTATGACACAATGCAATTTATCAAACCCGATGTCAGCACGCTATGCACCGGTCAGGCGGCCAGCATGGGCGCTATATTACTTGCCGGTGGTTGTGCAGGTAAACGTTACGGCTTACCGCATTCTCGCATCATGATCCATCAGCCGCTCGGCGGTTTCCAGGGTCAGGCTACCGATTTTGAAATTCATGCGAGGGAAATCCTTGCGGTAAGAGCGCGTCTGAACAAATTATTAGCCGAACACACGGGTAATTCAGAGGAGGTGATAGGCAAGGATACAGAGCGCGATAATTTTATGAGCGCATCGGAATCGGTGGAATATGGATTAATTGATCAAGTTTTGACTTCTCGAGCCGATCCTGAAGAAAAGCCAGAAAAGTGATTTTTTCGGTTGTACTTACGGGTATGGTCTAATATTATTAAATCACCACCCTGTTCTGGCACTATGCATCGGTAATAGAAATGAGTGACGACAAGTCAAAAAATAAGGATGAGAAACTTTTATACTGCTCTTTTTGTGGTAAAAGCCAGCACGAAGTAAGGAAACTGATCGCCGGGCCATCGGTATTTATCTGCGATGAATGCGTTGATCTTTGCAACGATATTATCCGCGAAGAGATTAATGAAAAAGGTGACGATTCTGAAAGTAAATTACCCATCCCGCACGAAATTTTTAATGTCCTGGACGAGTATGTAATTGGCCAGAATCGTGCCAAAAAAGTCTTATCGGTTGCGGTATACAATCATTACAAGCGGCTCGAAGTCGGCCATGTTAAAGACGATATTGAGCTTTCTAAAAGTAATATTCTGTTAATTGGCCCTACCGGTTCGGGCAAAACGCTACTCGCCGAGACCCTCGCGCGATTACTGAATGTCCCTTTCGCGATTGCAGATGCGACTACCTTAACTGAGGCCGGTTACGTTGGTGAAGATGTCGAGAATATCATCCAGAAATTGCTGCAAAAGTGTGATTACGATGTCGAGAAAGCTCAGACAGGGATTGTTTATATCGATGAAATAGACAAGATTTCGCGAAAATCTGACAACCCTTCGATTACCCGAGATGTATCCGGGGAGGGTGTACAGCAGGCTTTATTAAAGTTGATCGAAGGTACGATAGCCTCTGTGCCGCCTCAGGGAGGCCGTAAACACCCGCAACAGGAATTTCTACAGGTAGACACTGGCAAGATTTTATTTATTTGTGGTGGTGCATTTTCCGGTCTGGATAAGGTAATTCTTGACCGTTCGGAAAAGGGTGGCATCGGTTTTGGCGCCAGTGTTAAAAGCAAGGACAACGAAAGCTTGTTCGGCGAGGTAGTCAGTAAAGTAGAGCCGGAAGATTTGATTAAATATGGTTTGATTCCAGAATTCGTTGGGCGCCTGCCGGTAGTGGCTACATTGGAAGAGCTCGATGAAGACGCGCTGGTGAAAATTTTGACAGAGCCAAAAAATGCGATTACCAAGCAATATCAGAAGATGTTCGAAATCGAAGGCTGTGAAATCGAATTTCGTCCCGACTCGTTGAATGCAGTGGCGATCAAAGCGATGGATAGAAAAACAGGTGCTCGCGGCTTGCGCACAATATTGGAGAATACGCTACTCGACATCATGTATGATTTACCGGCAATGGAAAATGTCAGCAAAATTGTTGTGGACGCTGCTGTCATTGAAGGTAATGCTCAGCCTTACGTGATTTATGAGGGTGGCGAAATGCAACGAGTGGCATCCGACGATTAGTAGTTTATACCTGCCAGCATAACCTACCCGATGTCCGGGTTGAAATGGAAGGTAATAGACCCATATAAACCTGACACTCAGTAATCGAGGCGTTTATGTCAGATTCCCAAAATTCACCGCTCGCGGAAACCCCTAACAGGCAACTGATTCCAGTTCTGCCATTACGCGACGTGGTGGTCTATCCACATATGGTAATCCCATTGTTTGTCGGTCGAGGAAAGTCGATTCTGGCTCTGGAAGCGGCGATGGCCGATAATAAAAAGATTTTATTGCTGGCACAAAAGAATGCCGAAGTCGATGATCCAGCACAAAAAGACTTGTACCAGATAGGCACTTTGTCGACCATATTGCAAATGCTCAAGTTACCCGATGGCACTATCAAGGTGTTAGTCGAGGGCGGCGAGCGAGTACAGGTCGACAGTATTCTTGAAACCAATGAATATTTCTCCGCATCAACGCAGATGCTTGAAAAAGCAGCGCTAGTTGATGATCGGGAAGCCGAAGTGCTGTTGCGTTCGGTGCTTAATCTATTCGACCAATACGTCAAACTAAATAAAAAAGTACCGCCCGAAATCCTGACTTCACTGTCTGGAATAGACGACCCAAGCAGGCTGGCCGATACTATCGCCGCCCACATGTCGTTAAAGCTCGACGAAAAGCAGGAAATTCTCGAGATTCAGGATCCTCGAGAGCGCATCGAACACATAATGAGCAAGATCGAGGGCGAAATCGATCTGATGCAGATCGAGAAAAGAATTCGTGGACGCGTCAAGCAACAAATGGAGAAAAGTCAGCGCGAGTATTACCTGAATGAGCAAATGAAAGCCATTCAAAAAGAACTCGGCGACATGGAAGATACACCGAATGAGCTGGAAGACCTGCAAAACAAGATTGAAAAATCCGGTATGTCCAAAGATGCACGGGAGAAGGCCGATTCGGAGCTGAATAAACTCAAGATGATGTCGCCGATGTCCGCAGAAGCCACCGTAGTACGAAACTACATTGACTGGTTAGTGAGCGTTCCGTGGAAGAAAAAATCGAAAATCAGGCGTGATCTGGCACAGGCTGAACAGGTACTTGAAGAAGATCATTATGGCCTGGAAAAGGTCAAGGAAAGGATTCTTGAATACCTCGCAGTACAACAACGAGTGCAAAAACTGAAAGGTCCGATTTTGTGCCTTGTCGGGCCTCCTGGTGTCGGCAAGACCTCACTTGGCCGCTCTATTGCTCGAGCCACAAATCGCAAGTTTTCACGCATGTCTCTCGGTGGTGTTCGCGATGAATCCGAGATTCGCGGTCACAGGCGTACCTACATCGGGTCTATGCCTGGTAAAATTATTCAAAACTTATCCAGGGTTAAGGTTCGTAACCCGCTTTTTCTACTCGATGAAATCGATAAGATGGCGATGGATTTTCGCGGTGACCCAGCGTCGGCTCTGCTCGAGGTACTCGATCCGGAGCAAAATCACACTTTTTCCGATCACTATATGGAAGTCGATTTCGATTTGTCAGATGTCATGTTCGTGGCGACTTCGAATAGCATGAATATCCCCGGGGCGTTGCTCGATCGAATGGAAGTTATCCGTATCCCGGGTTATACCGAAGATGAAAAATTGAACATCGCACTGAAATACCTGGTTCCTAAGCAAATCAAAGACAATGGTTTGAAAGATAGTGAGATTGTTATTAATCGATCTGCGGTGCTGGAAATAATTCAGCGTTACACGCGTGAAGCGGGTGTACGTAATCTGGAGCGTGAAATATCCAAAATTTGTCGCAAGGCGGTAAAAAGTATGCTGCTTAAACCGGCGACTAAAAAAATCACCGTGACAGCCAAAAATATTGAAAATTATCTCGGTGTTAAACGATTTCGCTTTGGCTCGGCTGAAGAGAAAGATCAGGTTGGTCAGGTTACCGGGCTTGCGTGGACTGAAGTTGGCGGTGAATTGCTGACTATTGAGTCGGCTGTGGTCGATGGTAAGGGCAAGTTCGTGCAAACCGGACAATTGGGTGATGTGATGAAAGAATCCATACAGGCCGCATTGACTGTAGTACGTAGCAGGGCTCGTATGCTGGGAGTGAACCCTGAATTTAATGAGAGTAAGGATATTCATATTCATGTTCCGGAAGGAGCGACTCCAAAAGATGGTCCAAGTGCTGGAGTTGGCATGTGTACCGCTTTGGTGTCCGCTTTAACCGGCATCCCGGTTAAAGCAAACGTAGCGATGACCGGAGAAATCACTCTGCGTGGTGAAGTCCTGCCCATCGGAGGCTTGAAAGAAAAACTCCTGGCTGCCCGACGTGGAGGAATTAGTGTGGTGTTAATCCCTCAGGAAAACGAAAAAGATCTTGTCGAGATACCCGACAACATTAAAGCCAAATTAGATATAAAGCCGGTTCGCTGGATCGACGAGGTGCTTGAAGTTGCGCTTGCGCATCAACCGACGCCGATACCGGAGGAAACGGAGGTATCGGTACAAGCTGCAAAAGTGAAACCAAAGGAGAAAAAATCGACCGGTGTTCGGGCACATTGATCGATAACTAAATTATATTAGGTAATTTTTCCTTTTTTGCTTGAATTAGGTTGACCCTAAAGCCTGCTGTTGGTTTAATTCGCAGCTCTGGGGGGCGACCTGAAAAATCGCAGAGAGTCATCAGCCATTATTAAATTATAATAAATATGACATTTCTTGCCTGTCCGCTAATCGGATCGGAATTCTACAACTAAAACCAATGGAAAAAACAAATGAATAAATCTGAACTTGTTGATGCAGTTGCTAACGCAGCCGAATTGAGTAAATCTGACGCAGCTCATGCCGTAGACGGCGTAATTGGAGCTATAACACAGGCTTTAAAATCTGGCGATCAGGTCACCGTAGTGGGCTTCGGAACATTCCTCGTACGCCAGCGTGAAGCACGTGCTGGGCGCAATCCTCGTACTGGTGAAACCATCCAGATTAAGGCTTCAAAAGTTCCTGCATTTAAGGCTGGCAAAGCCCTAAAAGACGCTGTAAACTAGCGCGCCTTCAGCGAGACCGGGTGCTTAGCTCAGCTGGGAGAGCATCGCCCTTACAAGGCGAGGGTCGGGGGTTCGATCCCCTCAGCACCCACCATTTTATACCGATCAGGAGTGGTAGTTCAGTTGGTTAGAATACCGGCCTGTCACGCCGGGGGTCGCGGGTTCGAGTCCCGTCCACTCCGCCAGCTATAATAGCGCTTGTAATAACGAGCGCTCTCCTCATAACCAATTCGTCCGAAGCAGTGGATATCAATTAGATTAAAGGCCAATCATGTTACAAGCTATTAGAGATAAAGTAACCGGCTGGATAGCCTACGCAATCATATTTCTAATTAGTGTTCCATTTGCATTATGGGGGGTGAATTCCTATCTTGGTGGTGGGGAGGCGACACCTGCTGCTACAGTCAATGGCGAGGATATTACATCACGCGAGCTGGATACTGCTTATGCCAATTACCGACAACGACTGGCCCAGGCATTCGGCGGTACGATACCGGTAGGATTTGGTGATGAAGGCATACTTCAAGAGCAGGTTCTGTCGCAATTGATAGAAGAGTACGCACTGCGTCAATATGCCGATAAGCAGCGCTATCGGGTGGGCGACGAGGAGCTCAATCGGTTAATCCGAGCCATGGAGGTATTTCAGTCGGAGGGAAAGTTTGACGGTTCTATTTACCAGGCGCAGATTGGTTCACAGGGATATTCTCCAGCGGGTTTTGAGCAGGAATTCAGACGTACTCAATCAATGAATCAATTGCAAACTGCGATTAATGCCACTGCTTTTACGATTCCCGTGCAGAGAAAGCAATTTCTTAATCTATCCAACCAACGCAGAAAAATTCGTCTGTTGACCCGCACAATCAATAGCGAGGCTTATACGCTTAGTGAGCAGGAAATTGAGGATTATTATCAGGCTAATGCCAATCGATATATGACCGCTGAGCAATTAAAAATTGATTATCTGGAAGTCAGTCTTGAGCAGGTTAAGTCGTTGCTTGATGTGTCAGATGATCAGTTACTCGATCATTATCAGCAAGCAAAGGATTCTTACACTAGCGCCGAGTATAGAACTGCTAGCCACATATTGCTCACACTGGAGGATGGTGTTTCCGAGGACGAAAGCAAGCAGGTTCAGGATCGACTTGCGCGAATTCGAGAGCAGATAACCACCGGAGCAGATTTTGCCGCTTTGGCACGTGAGCATTCGCAGGACCCTGGTTCGGCAAGCGATGGTGGAAATCTCGGTGAAGTGGAAAGAGGAATGATGGTACGGCCGTTTGAAACCGTATTATTTGCGATGCAAGAAGGGGAGGTGAGTGAGCCGGTAAAAACTGCTTTCGGTTGGCATTTGATTAAACTGGATCAGGTCAGCGGCGGTGGAACAGCATCCTTTGCAGAAGTGCGGGATGATATCGAAAATGAAATTCGGGCAGAATTAGCCGAGAGTCAGATATATGATATAACTGAAAATCTCGCGAATCTGGCTTACGAGCAGTCTGATTCCTTATTGCCAGCCGCAGAACAGTTAGGCCTGCAAATGCAAACTTCGGACTGGTTTGAACGGACCTCTGGTGCCGGTATCGCAAGCGAATCTGAAGTACGAAATATAGCCTTTTCGAACCAGGTGTTAAATCAGCGAGTCAACAGCGAGGCAATTGAACTTACCGATAATCGAATCGTATTTATTCATTTGAATGAACGTAAACCAGCGGTGCAGAAATCACTTAGCGAAGTAACAGATCTGATCATCGAAGTATTAAAGCAGCAAAAAGGTAAAGAAGATAATAATCTGGCCGGTAATAAAGCGCTGGAAGCTCTGAAAAATGGCAGAACCCTGGATGACATTGCCAGTGAATGGAAAATTCAAATTGTTGATAACGGTTTAATTGGTAGAGACGACAGCAGCTTAAATTCGAATTTGATAAAACAGGCCTTCCAGATGGACAAGCCCACTAGCGGGGTTAGCTATGGTGGGTTCACCCATTCTAACGGAGACTTCTCATTGATCGAATTGTCAGCGGTGGAATCGAATGATGATGATATCGACGGTAAGCGCGTGGATACCATGACTACCGCTACGGCCCGAGCCGAATATCAAGCGATATTAAAGCTGCTAGCTAACAGAGCCGAAGTCGTCAGGACGCCCCTCAGCGAACTCCAGTAAACCCTTGCAGGCCGATTCTTTGTCGGCCTTAATCAAAGGTTTTGCTCGACACTGCTCGTCATTTACAAATGGTTAGTTACGAACCGTCCCTTACGAATCGAGCACACCCATACTGACAATGTTATATCCCGAGTCGACGTATATGTTTTCACCGGTGATCCCGGAAGCCAGGTCAGAACATAAGAAAGCCCCCGTATTACCCACTTGTTCGATAGTGACGTTTCGCCTCAGTGGTGAATTGTGTGCGACTTCATCGAGTATCTTCTTGAAGCTGCCTATGCCGGCGGAGGCCAGTGTTTTAATAGGACCTGCCGAAATCGAATTAACTCGAATACCCTCCGGGCCAAGCGCAGCAGCCAGATAGCGCACGTTGGCTTCCAGGCTCGCCTTGGCTACACCCATTATATTGTAATTGGGTAATGCTCGCTCTGAGCCCAGGTAAGTCATAGTGATGATGGCGCCGTTGGTATTTTGCATCATGGGTCGGCCCGCTTTGGCCATTGCTGCGAGGCTATAGGAACTAATGTCGTGGGCAATGCGAAATCCTTCCCGATCCAGATTATCCAGGTAGTCACCATCCAGCGCCTCGCGTGGAGCAAAAGCGACCGAATGAACCATGGCGTCTAACGAATCCCATTGTTTAGCCAGTTGATCAAACATACCGGTAATTTCGCTGTCGATCGATACGTCACAGGGAATTACTATGTCAGATCCAAATTCAGCGGCAAATTTTTCCACCCTGGGTTTGAGTTTTTCATTGGCATAACTGAAGGCAAGTTCGGCGCCTTCGCGATGCATCGCCTGTGCGATTCCATAAGCGATCGAGCGATTGCTGGCAATACCAACGACTAGTGCTTTTTTACCGGTTAAAAATCCCATGACTGACCCTGAAGCAGAAAAAACTATTTTCTCAATGTCACACAGATCATGCAATCACTAAGTTGCGAAACATCGCCAGGGAGTGGCTTTTTTTAAGCCTGACTCATCCAAACCGAAAAAACTGTATATCACATATATTGTTATAAAATTATTATATATTCCGTTTGAGAATATAGTATCTGGAAATATCATTTATTTGCCTATATTTGTTGGGATATAGTGTCTGTCAATTCAATCCATATTGGCAGGTAGTCTAATGTATGCTTATAGCCTTGTAGATCAGCAACTGGTAGATCAAAGGGTTAACCAGTTTCGCGATCAGACGGCTCGGTATCTCGATGGAAAGCTCGATGAAGAGGTATTTAAGCAAATCCGCCTGAGAAACGGGCTTTACGTTCAGCGACATGCACCGATGCTACGGGTGGCGGTTCCTTACGGGGTGCTCAATTCAGCTCAAATGCGCGCTCTTGCTTCTATTGCGCGTCGCTATGACAAGGGTTACGCGCACGTCACGACACGGCAAAATTTTCAATTCAACTGGCCTTCTATCGAGGCTGTGCCCGATATTCTGGCCGAATTAGCTGTGGTTCAGATGCACGCGATTCAGACCAGCGGCAATTGTATCCGTAATGTCACCTCAGATCCGCTGGCGGGCGTAGCCCCCGATGAAATCGAAGATCCGCGCGTCTGGTGTGAACTGATACGGCAGTGGTCAACTTTGCATCCTGAGTTTTCTTTTCTGCCAAGAAAATTCAAATTTGCAGTAACTGGGTCGCTACAGGATCGTGTCGCATCACAGGTTCATGACATCGGTTTGCAGGTGCTGCAAAGTCGAGATGGAGAGGTTGGATTTAGAATACTTGTCGGCGGCGGCATGGGGCGAACGCCGGTAATTGGCAAAGTCATTCACGAATTCCTGCCGAGAGCTGATTTAATTAGTTATCTGGAAGCGATATTACGCGTCTATAACCTGTATGGAAGACGAGACAATCTTTATAAGGCGCGAATTAAGATACTGGTGAATGCGATCGGTATCGACAGTTTTCGTCAGCAGGTAGAAAGCGAATGGCAACAAATCCGTGATTCCGATCTCAAATTAAGCGAAGATAATATCAGCAAGGTAAGCGACTCTTTCAAGATACACTACTACAAACTACTACCGGCAACAGATCAGGAGCTCGAGCGAAACTTACGCTGTAATCCGATGTTTGCATCCTGGTATCGACAAAATACCAGGGAACATCGGGAATCTGGTTATCGAATTGTTTATGTGTCGTTAAAAGGTCATGGCCAACCACCAGGAGATATTCGCGATACACAAATGGAGGCGATTTCCGACCTCGCTGATCAATATAGCTTCAGTGAAATAAGAACCACGCATACGCAAAATCTGGTGTTGGCGCATGTTGAGCAGTCACAAGTCTATGCTTTATGGCGTCAACTCGATAAGTTGAAACTGGCGACTCCTAATATAGGCACCCTGAATGACATAATCGCTTGCCCCGGTTTAGATTTTTGTAGCCTGGCGAATGCAACCTCTCTTGATGTCTCGGAAGATATAATGAGTCGGTTCCAGGAACTCGATCAACTCTACGATATTGGTGATATTCGCATCAACATTTCAGGTTGTATGAATGCCTGTGGCCATCACCACGTTGGGCATATCGGCCTGTTGGGTGTCGAAAAAAATGGTGGAGACTGGTACCAGATTACCCTGGGTGGATCAGCAACAAATCATACAGCGCTCGGCAAGGTATTAGGTCCGGCCGTGGCCAAACCTGATATTGGCAACGCAGTTGAGCAAATAATCACGGTCTATGTCGATTTACGCGAGCCTGCTGAGACTTTTTTACAAACCCTGAACCGAGTGGGTCGGAATCCTTTCAAGGAGCGGGTATATGACTCTACTCACTAGTAGCTCGGAAGTAGTCGAGGATGCCTGGGTTCGGCTCGCCGACGACGAGGTGGTTGGCGATCACAAAAATGTCATTGTCAGCCTGGGTTGTTTAAAGCAGCAACAAGATGATCTAACCGGTATGCCGTTTAATCTTGGCGTCGAGATCGAACCCGATGTGGACGTAGAAGATATAGTAGTATTTCTCGATCATCTGCAACTCATAGTATTACAATTCAAGATATTTTCTGACGGAAGGGCATTCAGCCAGGCCAGGTTGTTACGTGATCGTTATACTTTTTGTGGCGATATTCGGGCTGTTGGAGATGTGATCTGTGATCAACTTTGGTTTATGAAACGCAGTGGGTTTAATCAGTTTGAGTTAGCGAAGGGAGAAGACCTCGATTTGGCTTTCCAAACGTTCGATCAAATATCAATAACTTATCAGGTTGAGCTGAACCAATCCGTTGCCAGATAAATTTATTTAGTCGTTGAAGAGGTTTAGTAGTTCTTCAGCCACAAAAGGTCTCCCGCGCTGGTTGACAGAAGTGCCGATAATTTTCGCCTGTAACATTAATTTGTCATCTGCACTGCGATATATATCCTGTAGGAAAGCGAAGCGTAGTTTTGAGACTTGCTGAATATTGCTGCAAACTACAAATCCGTCATTACTCTTCAATGACTGGCGATAATCCAGTTCCGCCCGCACGACCATTAAATGAATCCCGCGGGCGGTCATTTCGGAAAAATCGATCCCTTTGATTAACAGCAAGTCATGCCGTGCGTGTTCCAGATAGTTTTGATAGACGCCATTATTAACGACACCCTGCATGTCACATTCATAGTCACGTACCTTAAATTCAAGCTGGTGGATATAGTTCATAGATCTGCGTGGATTAAAAATCACAGTTTATCAAAAAGTTGCCCATTGAAGGAGTACCAGGGATAGCACAGATATTATCTGAATTTAGGCGGTCAATTTACGCTATGCTTGGATTTTTAAAACAGTTCGTATAAAAAGTATGAATTTTTCTGACTTTGGCAGTCATTTTGCCGGATATTCTGGAATCACTCACCTGATGGATGATTTGAACGAAGGTCTATTGCAGGACGATGTGGTGATGATGGGCGGTGGTAACCCCGCCGCGATACCCGCCGCGATAAAAGTATTCGAAAGCGTAATCGATAATTTACAGTCGTCAGGAGATCTTCTCAAAGCTCTGGCCAACTATGACGGTCCTCAGGGTAAAGATGCTTTTTTAGATACCCTGGTTGAATTTTTTCGACAACAATATGGCTGGCAAATCGACAAAAGCAATGTCGCGCTGACGCATGGTAGCCAGAGTGCATTTTTTATCCTGTTCAATTCGTTCGCCGGTAAATCGGGGAGTAGGCAGCGAAAAGTCCTGATTCCGCTGGTTCCCGAGTACATTGGTTATAACGATGTCGGAATTGAAGATTCGTTAATCACCAGTCAACAGGCCAAAATTAAACGACTAGGCGATGGGTTTTTTAAGTATCAGGTCGATT
The DNA here is from genome assembly GCA_964196115.1 of uncultured Gammaproteobacteria bacterium. Lineage (GTDB taxonomy): Bacteria > Pseudomonadota > Gammaproteobacteria. The sequence continues at coordinate 2,311 of CAXMRQ010000065.1, read as the reverse complement.
TTGATCGGCTGGAAGTCGATAATTCGATCGGTTTAATCTGTGTATCTCGCCCTACCAATCCGAGTGGAAATGTATTGAGCGATGCCGAATGCCTGCACCTGGATCAGATTGCACAAAACAATAATGTGCCGCTGCTGATCGATAATGCCTATGGCACACCCTTTCCGAATATTATATTCAATCAGGTAAAACCTTTCTGGAACGACAATACGATAGTTTGTATGAGCCTGTCGAAACTCGGCCTGCCGGGTGCGAGAACAGGCATTGTGATTGCTAACCGGGATATCATTAAACAGTTTACCAATATGACAGCAATCACCAGCCTCGCACCAGGGGGTATAGGACCGGTTATAGTTGGAAAAATGATAGAAGAAAATCTATTACTACCCCTGTGCCATGATGTGATCCTACCTTTCTATAAAAAGCGAGCCAAACTGGCGATTGATCTAATTCAGGAAAAAATTGGGGACTCACGAGTGCATATCCATAAAACTGAAGGTGCACTATTTTTGTGGCTTTGGTTTGAGGGTTTATCCATCACTACCAGCGAACTGTATCAGCGCCTAAAGCAAAGGGGATTACTCATCGTCCCGGGTAAATATTTTTTCCCCGGGCAGGAATCTCCATCAGATCATGCAGAATGTTGTATTCGCATGAATTACGTACAAAGTGAAGAGGATCTCGTAAAAGGCGTGGACATCCTGGCGCGCGAGTTGCAAGAATGCTGGGCGTAATGCTTCGCTATTTAGTGGTGTGAGTAAACACACCATCCCAGTCGGCGCCGGGTGGATTGTTACGGTAGTGGGTAATTCGATCCATGTATACCTGATACAGTAATCGCTCGGGGTTACTGCGGCTCAGATTGAAAAAATCCATTTCCGCCTTGTCCCAATTCTGTGAACGAAAACCCCGCAAAGCCTGTTTGTAACTGGTTAATTCAGAGGTAACGCGTTTATCGAGATCATTGATATGCCCGACAGGCTCAAATATAGCCACCGGTTCATTCTTGCCTTTTACGCGAACCAGGTCGAGTTCACGAAAAATATATTCAGCTATACTACTCTTGGTAGTCTCACTAATAATGATGTTCACGCCATAGTTCTTGGTCAAACCCTCCAGGCGTGAACCGAGATTGACCGCGTCGCCCAATACTGTATAAGCCATGCGAAATTCCGAGCCCATATTGCCGACACTCATATCGCCGGAATTGAGTCCGATACCCATACTAACCTCCGGCCAGCCACGAGCCCTGAATTCCGCTTGCATAATTTTTAATTCATCCATCATTTCCAGTGCAGCGTAAAGCGCATGTCGGGCATGTTCACTGTCCTTTAGTGGTGCACCCCAAAATGACATGATGGCATCGCCCATATATTTGTCGATGGTGCCGCGATTTTTATGTATGACACGCGTCATCGGCGTTAGTAGGGCATTCATCAACTGGGTCAGCTGCTTCGGATCCATGCCTTCAGAGATTGTGGTGAATCCGCGCACATCTGAAAACAATACAGTCATTTCTCGATTTTCTCCATCGAGAGAAAAATCGGTCGGACCATCACTCATTTCGTCAACCAGTTCCGGTGGGATATAGTGTCCGAATAAATTTGCAAGCTGTCGTTTACCGCGAGATTCGATGAAAAAGCCATAAGTCATATGCAATATAAATATAAGACCAATCAGTAATAACGGGCTAGCCAGGGGCAATATTAAATGGTTATTCCAGGCAATTATTGTCCCGCCCGTCGTGAGCAGCGATAGACAGACAGTAGCAGCAGCAGCCATTAGCGGAGATACCAGCGGTAGTAGTAAAGCCATGCTCACACCCACTAGAATGAGCATGACGAATTCGTAACCAACGGCCCAGGCTGGTTTGTGATTGATCGTATTATCGAGTATCCCGGAGATTATATTAGCGTGTACCTCAACGCCAGGATAGACATTCTGTACAGGGGTTGAACGCAAATCCAACAGGCCCGGGGCCGAGGCTCCGATCAATACAATCTTATCCTTTAGACGGTCTCGATCAATTATTTTAGTTAAAACCTGATGCATTGGCAGGTAGGGAAAACTACCTGCGAGCCCACGATAGGGCACATAGACGGCGCCATTACTGTCGACGGGAATATGATGCTTTCCGATCTTTATACCTTCCAGCGCATAATAATCCTGTGCGCTTTTGGCGCCATCGGTTTCGACAATTAATTCGACTCCAGGATTATCGAGGTGGGCCTGAGTAATAGCGAGTGCTAACGACGGGTATATAAATTTCTTATAGGTCTGAATTAGAGGGACTCTGCGAAAAACACCATCC
>CAXMRQ010000064.1:0-21234 GCA_964196115.1 uncultured Gammaproteobacteria bacterium | reverse complement strand
TATAGGTTTCCAGTGCATCGAGTACCTCGTCAGCCCCTTCGTGGTTATTGCACACCAGCAATATATCGCAGCCAGCGTTTAAAGACGCCATCGCCCTTTGCGCGTAACCACCCACCGATTCGGCACCACTCATGCTCAAGTCGTCGCTAAATATGATTCCGTCAAAGCCTAGTTGATTGCGTAACACCTGTTCTATCCAGTAGCTGGAATAGCCTGCGGGTAACCCGTCGACCTGATCGTAAATGACATGCGCCATCATAATTCCAGTCAAATGGGTAGCAATGACACGCCGAAACGGTATCAAATCGTGCCCTTCAATATCAATAAAATCACGCTTATCAAACGGCATCACGTGATGCGAGTCACCCTCGACCGAGCCGTGGCCAGGAAAATGTTTACCGATAGCTTCCATACCCGCCTTTTTCATACCACGAATCCAGGCATTTGCGAGGCGCGTAATAATCTCGGGATCACGATGGAAAGCCCGGTCTCCAATTACGCCGCTAATAGGGTTGCCAACATCGAGTACCGGTGAAAAACTCAAATCGACACCATAGTGTAATAACTCGGAGGCCATTATCCAGGCGAAAGTCTCTGCATATTTGATGGCTAATGCACTATCGTTCTCGTATAAATTGCCGAGACTGGCCATTGTCGGCAACTGTTGAAAACCGTCTCGGAAACGTTGTACTCGACCACCTTCCTGATCCGCCGCAACCACCAGGCGAGGCGTTCGGATCGCATGAATCTCGTCAACCAACAACTTTAACTGCTCAGGTGAACAATAATTGCGGCCAAATAAAATCACCCCGCCAACCTGAGGGTGTTTGAGTCTTTTACGGTCGCCATCGTCCAGTGCCAGACCTGAAACGTCGAGCATAACCGGGCCGAGAGTCATTCGTTTTTCTCCAGTAGCACGACGGCATGTACCGCAATACCTTCTTCGCGCCCGATGAAACCAAGTTTTTCAGTCGTAGTAGCTTTGATATTTACACGAGAATTTTTCGTTTCCAGGTCAGTGGCGATAATTTCCTTCATATCTGGCATATAAGGCGCCATCTTCGGTGTCTGGGCTATGATTGTGACATCTGCATTACCGAGTTGATATGAAGCAGCGTTCATCAAAGATTTCACATGGCGCAGGAATTCACGGCTGTCACGATTTTCATTGCTCGCGTCGGTATCGGGGAAACGGACGCCAATATCATCCAGTCCCATAGCGCCAAGCAAAGCATCGCACAATGCGTGGATAACGACATCCCCATCCGAATGAGCGATGAGCGCATAGTCACAGGGGATAGCCACGCCGCCAAGCCTAATGCCGTCACCCGGTGCGAGGGCGTGTACATCGTAACCATGGCCTATTTTAATAGTCGGCATGATATTGATCTGTATCGAGTGTCATCGGCCAATTATAACCACGCAAGGCGATTTTGTATGCGCAAATCAGCACCTGTATTATAATCCTGGGAAACACAGTTGGATCACGAAAGTCCAACTGTGTTTCCCAGGATGATCGCTTCTAATAAACCTGGAAAACGAGGAGCGGCCAGTCAGACTTATAAAGGCTGACATATGCTCAACATTACTGCCGACTCAGAGCATGTACATTGATCATCATAGCGCTGAACAATAACAGAGCCCCAGCCTGATGCATTGCTCCTAACCATACGGGAACCTGCATCAGCAGTGTTGATATACCGAGCACAACCTGAATAACAACCATCATACCAACCAGCTTAAAACTGCTTTTTATGACTGGATTTTCAAATCGAATACGACCTTTAATATACCAGCCAAACAGCAACAGTCCCGTGATTATCGCCAGCAGGCGGTGAGCGAACTGCACGGTTACCTTATTTTCAAATAAATTCAGATACCACGGGGACAACGCGGCTACACCTTCAGGAATCCACTCGCCGTTCATCAATGGGAAGGTATTGAAAATCATCCCCGCCTTCAATCCTGCGACAAATCCACCGGACACTATCGTAATCAGTAATAAAACCATCAACCCCAGTGATATTTTTCGCCAGGTTGCTATTATCGACTGTCGCATTGCCTGATATTGATCGGCCTGCCTCAAATCTAGAATCGTCCAGAGTATGAATCCATAAATTAAAATAGCACTGAGCAGATGTGCGGTTAGTCGGTATTGGCTGACATGCGGATTACTCACCAGTCCACTCTTGACCATATACCAACCGAGCAAACCCTGTAGTCCACCGAGGGCAAACATAATCATAAATTTCGGTGTTAACCCCGGTTTTATTTTATTTCGCCACCAGAAGTACAAAAAAGGTAACAGGAATACCAGTCCAATCAGACGACCCAATAGCCGATGCGAATACTCAAACCAGAAGATGGATTTGAAATCCGCGACACTCATATCCCGATTGATTTTCTGGTACTCAGGAGACTGCTGGTAATTGCTAAATTCCTCCAGCCAATGTTCTGTAGTCATGGGCGGGATCACGCCATGAATCGGATGCCAATTAACCATCGACAGGCCTGATCCGGTAAGTCGAGTAACACCACCCAGCACCACCATTATAAAAATTAGCAAAAGGCAGAATAATAGCCAGTGGGAAATCTGACGGTCTTGCTGGGAATTTATAAACATAGGAAAATTAAGACAAAGAATGGATTTAAATTAAATGCGAAACTATCGGTCAAGTCCTAACTGATGATGTCAGGAAGAACAACTCAATTCAAGTGTAGTGGCCCAGTCAGGTGGATCATTGGCATACGACTCCATCTGAGGCTGTTCGTCAAATGGTTTAGTCAGTAGCCTCAACAATTGATCGACTTCACTGTAATCTTTGTTTTCTGCCTTAATTATTGCAGTTTGCAGCAGGTAATTGCGCAAGATATATTTTGGGTTTACGAGGCGCATATTTGCCTGTCGAGCCTTCTTGTCTGATGACTCTGATTTTAACCTTTTGCCATAATTATCCGCCCACTGATCAAATCTGATTCTTTCGATGAATGTATCCCGCAGAAAATCATTTTCCCCGGATTCGTCAAATTCGCCCAACGCGCGGAAAAAGTTAGTGAAATCAACCTGCCCTTCCATCGCGGCAAACAATGCGGTGAATAATTCCCCGTCCTCTTCCCTGTCTTCTCTGAGACCCAGCTTTCTACGCATACCGTCTTCATAATATTGCGCGTACAGAGTTTGGTAAGCGGACAACCTGTCTTTTGCCTTTTCGGCTGCGACATTTCCATCCTGCTCATCAAAAAGCGGCAGCATAGCCTGCGCCAGACAACTCAAATTAAACAGACCTATACGCGGTTGCTGGTCATAGGCATATCGCCCCTGATGATCTGTATGATTACAGACAAATCCAGAGGTATAGGTGTCGAGAAATCCATAGGGCCCATAATCAATACTAAGCCCGAGTATCGACATATTGTCAGAATTCATCACACCGTGTGTGAATCCAACTAGCTGCCATTGCGCGATCAGGCGAGCTGTGCGGTCAACCACCTGTTGCAGTAAATCGAGGTAGGGGTTTTCAGCTTCCCGGCTATCTGGATAAAACTGATCGATGACATAGTCGGCGAGAATTTTCAAATCTTCGTATTGCTGGCGATAAAAGAAAATTTCAAAGTTTCCAAATCTCACGTGACTGGGTGCTACTCGGGTCAGCACAGCCGCCGATTCGATTTTTTCACGATAAACCTCATCATTACTACCCGTAATGCACAAAGCGCGTGTGGTTGCAATGCCGAGACCTGCCATAGCTTCGCTACACAAATACTCCCTGATCGTCGAGCGTAACACAGCACGACCATCACCCATACGCGAGAATGGCGTCAAACCTGCCCCTTTGAGTTGGATTTCCCAGGTATTACCATCTTTTCCTTCAATCTCTCCCAACATCAAGGCCCTGCCATCACCCAGTTGCGGCACATATTGTCCAAATTGATGTCCCGAATAAATCATTGCAATTGGGTCACTACCATTTACCAGGCGGTTGCCGGTAAAGATCTCGGTAAACTCTGGCGATGATATTTCCTGCGGGTCGATGTCTAGAAGTTCTGCCATCAGGGGGCTAAAACTGACTAGATAAGGGTTATTCAATGGTTGCGGTTTAACGCGGCGATAAAAGTTTTCAGGCAAGGCTGAATAGCGCATATCCGGTTTTAAGTTTTGTGGGAATGACACTGAATTACCGACGGGGATTAAAACAAGTTGGTAGTTTAAATCCTGCCGCCTGTATTCACAATGACCTAATTAGGTAAGCAGATTATTACCTGTCTCCCCGGCTCCCACTTTATTTAGATCTTTCGCAACATCAATCACCAGCCGTCGCATCCATTGATGAGCAGTATTATGCTGTAATAATGGACTCCAGGCCATTTTCAATTCAAATGGCGGAATAACGAAAGGTGCAGCTTTGATAACAACACGGTGATTATTTTGTTGCAGTTTCGCCGCTCTGGACGGGATAGTGACAATTAAATCGCTTTGTTCAGCCAGCAGCATGGCGGCCTGGTAATGGCGCGTGAAAAGTTTGATATAGCGCGTTTTACCCTGGGCCAGCAATGCCCCGTCAACCCATCCGAGGCGCTGGATATCGCCTGGCACCATGCCAACGCCTACGCCCATCCCGGTTTTACTCACCCAGATATGCTGCGCCTGCAGATAGGTATCGAGTGTAAAGTTATCGAGTAGCGGGTTATCAGCGCTGAGCAGGCATACAAAACCATCTCTCCAGATGGTTTTCTGATGAAAAGACTGCGGCATAGTTTCAAAGCGGTTGATCACCATATCGACCTTTCCCTGTTCGACATCGACAAAACTAACGTCACTCGGCGTCATAATATCCAGAGTAATGCCGGGTGCCTCTTCGCGTAGTCGCCTTAAGATCAGTGGAAACAATGTTGATTCAGCGTAGTCGCTAGCCATGATGCGAAACACTCGATTCGCCGATTTCGCGTCAAAGCTGGTATGCGGTTGTACTGCCCTGTCTATTCTTGCCAGTACATCACGAATCTCGGGTTGCAATTCAAGCGCTCGATCAGTCGGGCTCATGCCCTCACTAGTACGCACCAGTAACGGGTCTTTCAGTGCCTCTCTGAGTCGCCTTAAACCATTGCTCATAGCGGGTTGTGAAATCCCCACGTGGTTAGCAGCTTTAGTGACGTTTCTTTCCCTTAACAATACATCGAGATATACCAGGAGGTTGAGATCTAACTGTATCGTATTCATGATTTTTATCTCGTGTGCAGACCTACTATTTCTTTTGGGAAGAATCAAAGACAAATCTGTCTCGCACTAAGTTAAGGATATTAGGATATCAAAATCAATAACCTAACCCAATGGGAGCACAGGTTTCAACCCAGGCTGCCACAGGTAAAAAGCGCTTAACTTAGCGCCACTTCGGACAGACTCCTAGCGGTTCTGGCGATTATGAATCAGGTTATCAACCACTGTCGGGTCGGCCAGGGTCGAAGTATCGCCGAGATTATCCAGCTCATCCGCCGCTACTTTACGCAAGATACGCCGCATGATTTTACCCGAGCGAGTCTTCGGTAAGCCGGGCGCCCATTGAATGATATTAACTTTGGCAATCGGTCCGATCTCTTTTCGTACCAGAGCAACTAGCTCTTTTTTCAGATCGTCACTGCCTTCTTCACCCACCATCAGGGTTACATAGGCATAGATGCCCTGCCCGGTAATATCATGCGGATAACCAACTACGGCAGATTCGGAAACTCTTTCGTGTTTCACCAGCGCCGATTCGATTTCGGCTGTGCCAAGGCGATGGCCGGAAACATTCAGTACATCATCGACACGACCGGTTATCCAGTAATAACCGTCTTCATCGCGTTTTGCACCGTCGCCAGTGAAATAATAACCCTTGAACAGTGCGAAATAAGTTTCGTAAAAACGTTTATGATCGCCATATAGAGTTCGCATCATGGATGGCCAGGGTGCCTTGATAGCCAGGTTTCCAGAGACCGGGCTACCCTCTAATTCATTGCCTTCGTCGTCAAGGATAACCGGCTGAACACCAAAAAATGGGAAGGTAGCAGATCCTGTTTTAGTGGTTGTTGCACCGGGTAAGGGAGTCATCATGTGCGCCCCGGTTTCAGTTTGCCACCAGGTATCGACAATAGGACAACGGCCATCACCAACCACATTGTGATACCACAGCCAGGCCTCCGGATTGATCGGCTCGCCGACGGTGCCGAGCAAGCGTAACGACGCACGTGAAGTCTTTTTAACCGGCTCATCGCCTGCGCCCATCAGCGCTCGAATCGCGGTTGGCGCTGTATAAAATATCGAAACATTATGTTTGTCGCATACCTGCCAGAAACGTGAGATATCGGGATAGGTCGGGATACCCTCGAACATCAGAGTAGTCGCGCCATTAGCGAGCGGCCCATAGACAATATAAGTGTGACCGGTAACCCAGCCCACATCGGCGGTGCACCAGTAGGTTTCACCATCTTTATAGTCAAACACCAGCTTATGCGTCATCGCCGCCTGTAACAAATAGCCCGCGGTCGTGTGTAGAACTCCTTTTGGTTTGCCGGTAGAACCCGAGGTATAGAGGATAAATAATGGGTCTTCGGCCCCCATAATTTCCGGCTCACAATCGGCAGAGGCTTTTGCCATTGCCTCGTGATACCAGATATCGCGACCTTCCTGCCATTCAACTGGATCACCCCCACGCTGAATTACCACCATGGTTTTTACGTGCGGGCATTGACTCGCAGCTTGATCGGCATTCGCTTTCAGCGGCAGCTTGTTACCGCCACGAACCGATTGATCAGCTGTAATGACTACCTGACAATCCGAGTCGAGAATTCGATCGCGTAAAGCATCGGGTGAAAAGCCACCGAATACCACCGAATGCATTGCACCGATCCTGGTGCAGGCGAGCATTGCTACAGCAGCTTCCGGAATCATCGGCATATAAATCGAAACACAGTCGCCCTTTTTTACGCCACGACTTTTCAGCACGTTGGAAAACTTGCAAACCTCTTCGTGTAATTCCGCATAGGTGATTTTACGATCTTCGTTCGGATCATCACCTTCCCAGATAATCGCTACCTGATCTGCACGTTGATCAAGATGCCGGTCCAGGCAATTATAGGAAACATTCAGTTCCGCTCCTTCGAACCATTTGATATGAACATCGTCACCGAAACTCCAGTTACTCACTGAATCCCAGGGTTTAAACCAGGATATATAGTTTTCGGCTTGCTCCGACCAGAAACCTTCAGGATCGTCTATCGACTGCTGGTACATCTCGGTATATTGTTTGGCGTTGATATTCGCCTGGGCGGCAAACTCGGCGGGTGCCGGGTAGGTTTTTGAATCTGACATAAATGATCCTCGAGTATGGTTTGAATTATCAGGGTCTCGATTTGTCGGATATTTGCTACTATCCGATCACCGCGATAATTTAACATTTCGGAGCGGTTACGAACAAGACTATCTTGGCGGTAATCCACATTTAAGCCGAGGATTTCCGACGATAATCATAATTACATTGACGACATCGTAACTTTCAGTAACATTTTATTCATTTATAGAGTAACAAATGGTAACAACTCGTGACTGAATACATTCCAGAAAAACGACCTACTGAAATTACCATTATTGTGGTGTTGATCGCTCTACTATTGCTGCTGCCACCATTACTGCATTTATGGACAGCACAGGATAATGCCTGGTATACGCCATACCTGGTCTGGTTTGCTGTCATCGTGATGAGCTTTGTTTTGCAGAAAAAATTAAGTTAGCCCGGAAAATTCATAAATCATGCACAACCTCACTCGCCTATTGATTTCACAAGAAATAGTTCCTCAGTCGCTCGGAATCATTGATACGAGACTTCTTCGGATATTTCCTTGTGAAATCAATATGCTTCGCGATCCTTGCGCAGATTTATGAAATTTCCGGGCTAGGAACTATCGCGATGCAGTTTGAATTATGGCAGCTTTTTCTGGTCAGCGTTCTTTACCTGGGGCTGCTATTTCTCATCGCAACCGCTACTGACCGGCATTGGATACCCGACTCAGTCGTTCGACATCCGCTAATTTATACACTCTCTCTCGGGGTTTACGCAACCTCATGGAGCTTTTATGGAAGTGTCGGATTTGCGCAAAAAGAAGGTTTTAATTTTCTTACCATTTACCTCGGAACTACTCTCGCATTTGTCGCCTCGCCGATTCTGTTGCGACCAATATTAAAACTCACTGAAACTTACCGCCTGGCGTCGCTGGCCGATCTGTTTGCGTTTCGTTACCACAGTCAGGCCGCCGGGATACTGGTAACATTATTTATGCTCGCAGGCACCCTGCCCTATATGTCATTGCAAATTCAAGCAGTTACAAATACTTTGCAAATAATGACCGAGGGCTCGCAGCATGGTTTTATCGCACTCGGATTCTGTATCACGATAGCACTGTTTTCGATACTGTTCGGTGCTCGTCATATTTCTCTGCGTGAAAAACACCATGGTCTCGTAGTCGCCATCGCGTTCGAGTCTTTGGTTAAATTGATTACCCTGATAATTGTCGGCCTTTTTGCATTATTTGGCATATTTGGCGGGATTTCCGAGCTTAATCAATTTTTGGCCCAGCATCCTGAGGCTGAATCAGCTCTGTTTCGACCAGTCAGTGAAGGCCCCTGGGCAACGCTGATGCTACTTTCGTTTGCCGCTGCTTTTTTACTGCCGCGCCAGTTTCACATGATATTCGTCGAAAGCATCGACAAAAAAAATATCGATACCGCTAGTTGGGCTTTCCCGTTATTTCTGCTGCTACTAAACGTATCCATTCCGCCGATCTTATGGGCCGGTGAGTCACTCAATCTCGCGATTCCGGCAGACTTCTATGTACTCGGCATTACGCTCGAAAGTGGATCCTCAGTATTGCCAATTTTGACCTTTATAGGTGGCCTGTCAGCCGCCAGCGCAATGATTATCGTTACCACTCTAGCGCTCGCATCCATGTGCATGAATCATCTGGTATTACCAGCCAGTTTTCCGCCCCGATTATCACGGAGAACCGATATGTACCAGTGGTTGTTATGGGGACGACGCCTGGTAATCGTTCTGATTATCGCTGCCGGTTACGGATTTTACCTGGTGCAAAGCCAAAACCAGGGACTGGCGGGTCTGGGACTGATTTCTTTTGTTGCTGTAGCTCAATGTTTGCCCGGAATTGTCGGCCTGCTGTACTGGAAACGTGCGAGTCGCGCCGGATTTATTGCAGGATTAGTCACCGGTGGGTCGATCTGGGCAATCACACTAATGATGCCGCTATTTGAGCGTGCCGGTATTATCACCACACCATTTTTTAATATTCCAGATCTTGCCATGAGCACTTCCGACGCCGCTCTGTGGTCGCTATTATGGAATAGTCTGGCATTTATACTGTTTTCACTTAAAAAACCACAATCTGATGAAGAACGCGAAGTAGCGGATGCCTGTTTTCGAGAAGGGTTTTTGATTCCCCAGGGAGATGTTCAGGCCACTTCAATTGCAGAATTTGAGCACCAGTTATCCAAAATCATCGGCGATGATATAGCGCGGGGCGAAGTCAATCGGGCACTCGTCGATCTCGGTCTGGTCGAGGCCGACATAGGCAGGAAGGCTTTACCAATGCTGCGCGCACAAATCGATCGAAACCTCTCGGGACTGGTCGGACCTGTCCTGTCGCGCATGATTGTCAACGAACACCTGCAAATAGACCGCGCAACCAAATCGGCCATTGCCGACACCATTCAATTTGTCGAACACAAACAGGAAACGACTCGTTCCCAACTAAAGGGAGTTTCCAGTGAACTCGATGCACTACGGCGATTTCACTTTCAGGTATTACAGGATTTACCCCTGGGTGCAGTTTCAATCAACAAAGGGCAGCGCATTACGAGTTGGAACAAGGCAATGGAGAAATTGTCCGGAATCGATCAGGTTTCGGTAATCGGCGCGTCAATCGAAGATCTGGATGAACCCTGGCGACACCTGCTAGGATCGTTTATAGATAGTGAAGAATTTCAAATTAACAAGCTAAAGACACATTTTCAGGATAATTTGCGTGTCTTAAACTTATTCAAAGCTGTAGTTAGCCACGAGCAGGAAATAAACCGCGGAATCGCTATTCTGATCGAAGATCACAGTGATCGTTACTCACTCGAAGAAAAGCTGGCACACAGCGAACGGCTGGCGTCAATCGGCCAACTCGCGACCGGTGTCGCACATGAAATCGGCAATCCAGTTACCGGAATTGCCTGCCTGGCTCAGGATATGCAAGGCGACCCGGAGAATATTTCTGTTCGACAAAGCGGATTAAAACAGATTCTGGCACAAACCGATCGGATTAGTAATATCGTGCGTTCGCTGGTCAATTTCAGCCATCTAGGTGGCCCACTCGAGCAACCCACAGAAAAACTCAGTGTTTTCCAAACGATCGACGAGGCGATTAATCTAGTATCACTGAGTGATATTAATAAAAATTTAAGCTACCACAATAATTGTGATGCGACGGTGATGGTTCAGGGATACCCGCAAAAACTGGTACAGGTTTTTGTCAATCTACTCAACAACGCCAGCGATGCTTCGAGTCAGAACCAATCAATCGAAATTGATACCCGGGAAAATGGTGAAAACGTCATAATCACTGTTAAAGACTTTGGCGCAGGCATTAAAGAAGAACATCTATCGAAGGTATTCGAACCGTTTTTTACGACCAAAAACGTGGGCGAAGGTACCGGATTAGGCTTATCGCTGACCTACAGTATTATCCAGGAACATACTGGATCGATATCAGTTTCCAGTCAGTACGGCGACGGTTGTCAGTTTGACATTTCACTACCATTGGCTGACGCGGTAAATTTGTGAGTTATATACTGTGAGTCATATACTCGTTGTCGAAGATGAACCGATCATTCTCGAAAGTTTAGTGCGCCTGCTCGAGCGGCAGGGACACCAGGTTACCGGTGTCAGTTCAGTTCCGGAAGCCGAAGAACATTCGATCAACATGTACGATTTGATTATCTCGGATCTACGCCTTCCCGGTGAGCCGGGGACTTCGTTAATCACCCGTGCGGCACCCATTCCTGTGTTAATTATGACCAGTTATTCGACAGTGCAGTCCGCTATCGACGCGATGAAGCTCGGTGCAATTGACTATATTTCAAAGCCTTTTAATCATGATGAAATGATCATGACGGTCAAACGAATACTGGATAACGCGATTACTGAGCAACAAAACACGATCCTCAAGCAGGAGGTAGCTCGTAACTATCCGGTGCAAAACATGATCGGCTACTGTGACTCCATGTTGCAGGTGACAGATCGAATTAACCGCGTAGCACCTACCGATACGACGGTGTTAATACTCGGTGAGACCGGCACAGGCAAGGAGCTGGCAGCACGCGCCATTCACGCACTGAGTATGCGTAGACAGCACACAATGATCAGCGTCAATTGCGCGGCTTTTGCCGAAAATTTAATCGAATCTGAGTTGTTCGGGCACGAAAAAGGCGCATTTAGTGGCGCTTTGCAAATGAAAAAAGGCCTGATCGAGTCAGCCAATGGTGGCAGTCTTTTTCTTGACGAAATAGGAGACCTGTCGATGGAAGCGCAGGCTAGCTTATTGTGGGTTCTAAAAGATGGTGAAATCCGCCGTGTTGGTTCAGGTCATAGTATTAAAGTAGATGTTCGAATTCTCGCTGCCAGTCACAAAAACCTACAAAAAATGGTCGACGAACAATTATTTCGGGAAGATTTGTATTACCGCCTAAATGTATTCGAAATAAACCTGCCACCCCTACGCGAGCGCGGAAGTGATATGAAAATGCTGGCAGATTCGATTTTAACCAAAATGTCGAATCGGATCCATCGCAAGTCAATCGAATTTGCCGATAATGCCTATGCAGAATTATCCAGGTATTCCTGGCCCGGTAACGTGCGTGAACTGGAAAACGTCATCGAAAGAGCCGTCATTCTGTGCAGCGGAATTCGCATCGAAGCCGAAGCCTTAGCCCTCAGCATTGCCGACGCTGCCGATCAACGGCCACTGTCGGAACTCGAGCAACAACTATCACTGGATGACTACTTCGTCAGCTTTGTGAAGAAATTTCAGTCGCAGTTCAACGAAACGGAACTGGCAAAAATGCTTGGCATCAGCCGCAAGAATTTATGGGAAAAACGCCAGCGGCTAGAAATCCCTTCACGAAAAGAAAGCTGTTAGGTAATAATCCAACAATCGATATGACCGACACAGTCAGTAAAAGTCTCTCGAAAAATATCGCAGAAACTATTCTGGTCGGTTTTGATCGCCATTTTTCGATTTTTACCGAAATAACCAGGGGTGCGCGCGAAAGATTTGAAAACGCAGCCTGGGAAGCCGAGCGCATCGCTTCGCGTGAGCGCATTGAGTTTTATGACATCCGTGTCAAAGACGCGATTCAAGACCTGAATAAGCTGTTCGAGCTGGACAACTTTAGCGGCGCACTCTGGTTCGAAGTAAAACGGGAATATATTCAGCTCATACAAAGCCACCATCAACCGGAACTGGCCGAAACATTTTACAATTCAGTTTTTTGCGCCCTGTTTCACCGTGATTATTTCGATAATGATTACATTTTTGTACGCAGTGTCGTCTCGACCGAATACATCGAATCGGATAAACCCTCCTACCACGTCTACTACCCGGCACGACGAGGATTTAGAGCATCAATTCGTCAGGTCATGATCGACGCTGGATTTAGTTTGGCATTTGAAAATCTCGAACGCGATGTACGTAATATCACCCAGTCTTTAATCAGGCATAATTTCCCGCGACCACGGCGCACGCATTTAAATTTCCAGTTTCAGGTCATCAGTACCGTTTTCTATCGAAATAAAGCCGCCTATATTGTCGGCAAATGCATTAATGCCGATAAGGAAATCCCGTTTGCCATTCCGATCCTGAATAACGAACAGGGCGCTATTTATGCTGATGCGATAATCATCGGCACCAAAGGTCTGTCCCGCCTGTTTGAATTTTCCTATATCTACTTCATGGCCGACCACCCGGTACCTTCATCTATCGTATCGTTTTTACGCGAATTAATGCCCTCGCGTAGTAAGGAAGATCTGTATTCGGCTATCGGTTTGCATAAACAGGGCAAGACCGATTTTTACCGCGACTTTCTACATCACCTCAAGCATTCGGAAGACGAATTAATTGTCGCGCCCGGGATTAAAGGTATGGTGATGGCAGTATTTACCCTGCCCTCCTACCCCTATGTATTCAAAGTTATCCGTGACCGTTTTCCACCACATAAAAAAGTAACCCGGCAACAGGTACGGGATACCTATCAACTGGTAAAACATCATGATCGCGTCGGTCGCATGTCGGACACGCTCGAATATTCCCACGTTGCCCTGCCACGAGAGCGGTTTGCGATTGATTTGCTGGAGGAATTGTTCGCCACCTGCGAGGAAAGTGTGTCCGTAGAAGGCGAATACCTTGTCATCAAACACCTCTATATAGAGCGGCGTATGACGCCTTTGAATATAGCGGTATTGCGTGCCGATGACAAAGGCCTGGAGCACCTGATGCGAGGCTATGGGAAAGCAATTAAAGAACTCGCTGCCGCCAATATTTTCCCGGGCGATTTATTATTAAAAAATTTCGGCCTAACCGGTCAGGGTCTGGGACGCGTGGTGTTTTACGACTATGATGAAATTTGCTACCTGACCGAGTGTACATTTAGAAAAATACCGCCATCCAGAGACCCTGAAGACGAATTTGCGGTAAGGCCCGAGAATATCATCGGTTCAAAAGATGTATTCCCTGGAGAATTCGCAACTTTCCTGTTTGCCGAAAATCGTACCCGTCAGGCTTTCCTCAAGTATCACGAAGACCTGCTGGATGCCGACTACTGGATTCAGAAACAGGAGAATATCAGGGCCGGTATTTACGAGGACGTATTACCCTACCCGAAACGTATTCGTTTTGATCGTATGACTTAATATAATCGCATCGCTACAATTAAACCTAGAAAACGCAGTTGGATCACGAAAGTCCACGCAAGCTCTTGACGGACCTAACAAAATCAAAAAACTTCTCATCACCAATAAGGTGACTACGAATTTTTTGATTTCGCTATGCACGCCAATATCTTACGCGTCTTTTTCGCGCCCAACTGGGTTTCCTAGGTTCAAAAGACCAAAGCCTATTGACATAGTCGATTCAGACATTTAATAATTGAGATATTCGATTAATAACTAAAAACAACATTGAATTAATCAATATTAAATCCGATTAGAGGAATGGGGTATGTCGAATACTTATTACAAGCAGAATCATTTGAAGAAGCTACGCGCTTTTTGCCAGACTGCCAAACTCGGGAGTATGACAAAAGCCGGTGAATCGCTTTTTGCCAGTCAGCCAACCATCTCGTTGCAAATTCATGCGCTCGAAGAAGAAATGGACACGCGACTATTTGAACGATGCGGACCAAAACTAACGCTCACTACCGAGGGCAGCATCCTATACGAATTATGCCTGCCCCACGTACAGGGTATCGATCGATTAAAAGAAACCTTTGATGCACACTGCGGCAACCTGACGTCGGGCGAATTAAACATAGCCGCGGGTGAGTCCACCATTTTATATATCCTGCCTAAGCCGGTACGACTGTTTACCGAGCAATATCCTGCAATTAAATTACGCCTCTCCAACGAAACTGGCCGTGATGGCATGGAATTGCTTCGTAACGACAAGGTAGATTTCGCGGTGGGCTCAATGCTCGAAGTTCCGGGTGATCTAATTTACGATCCTATTGTGACTTACAATCCGGTAGTCATTACACCGCTTGACCACCCTTTAGCTCGAATGGATAAAATCACGATCAAGGATATCGGCAAATATGGCTTAATCCTGCCGCCCAGACATCTGAGCACATGGCATATAGTGAAAATGGTTTTTGCACAGAACAACGTTAATTTCGAGGTCAGTCTGGAGGCTGGCGGCTGGGAAGTGATTAAACGCTATGTGAGCCTTGGTCAGGGTATCTCGATAGTAACTGACGTCTGTATTACCGAGGAAGATCGCAGTAAAATGAAGGTAATACCGATTGGTCAGTATTTTCCAAAACGCAGTTACGGTATTGTTACCCGAAATGGAAAATTCCTTTCGGCGCCTTCGCAGCGATTCATTGAAATCATGAATCAATGTTTTGTGCCGAATTCGTGAATGGGTGACTCATTCTTTTGCAGGTGTAATGTCGTTAAACAGAGCAAATTGTGACAGGTTGCCGTCTTCGCTATTGTCAACAATTAGCATTAATAATAACAATTATTAGCATTAAATTTGATAAATGACAAAGTATTGTTGACAATTATCAATTATATTATGAAACCAATCGCTTACACTGAGGAATTCAAGCATGTCATACCAACAGGAATATCAGGCTTCGATTGAAAACCCAGAAGCTTTCTGGGCAGAAAAGGCCAAACTGGTAAGCTGGTATAAAGAACCACAAAACGTACTTTCGGTGGATGAAAATGGCATTCACCGCTGGTATGCCGACGGTGAAATGAATACCTGTTATATGGCGCTCGACTATCACGTCGAAAACGGTCGCGGCGATCAACTGGCATTAATATACGATTCACCGGTCACCGAGCAAAAGAAAACCTTCACTTATACTCAATTACGTGACGAAGTCGCGCAGTGTGCTGGTATGTTAAAACAGCACGGTGTAGAAAAAGGTGACCGCGTTGTGATTTACCTGCCGATGATTCCAGAGGCCGCAATTGCAATGCTTGCCTGTGCACGTCTCGGTGCAATTCACTCAGTCGTGTTTGGTGGCTTTGCGCCACCAGAACTCGCAGTACGTCTCGAAGACGCCACGCCGAAAGTAGTATTGACCGCATCCTGTGGCATCGAAGTCAGTCGTGTAATCGAATATAAACCGCTGGTTGATGAGGCGATTCGTCTTTCCAGCCACAAACCGGAGACCTGCATCGTCTACCAGCGCCCACAGGCCTCCGCGTCTATGCTAGCTGGTCGTGATGTCGACTGGCGGGAGGCACAGCGCACAGCACAACCCGCTGACTGCGTGCCGGTAAAAGGCACCGACTTGCTCTACATTCTTTATACCTCCGGTACTACCGGTAAACCAAAGGGTGTGGTACGTGAAAATGGCGGTCACGCGGTGGCACTTAAATACAGCATGAGTTCGATATACGACATGCAGCCAGGTGAAGTCTACTGGGCTGCGTCTGACGTTGGCTGGGTCGTTGGCCACTCTTATATCGTCTACGCCCCGCTATTGCACGGCTGCACCACAGTTCTCTACGAGGGCAAGCCGGTAATGACTCCCGATGCTGGTGCATTCTGGCGAGTAATCTCCGAGTATGGGGTCAAAGCAATATTCACCGCGCCGACCGCGTTTCGCGCAATAAAAAAAGAAGACCCGGAAGGCAAACTCGCCGCTCAATACGATCTAACCTGTCTTAAAACCATATTCGCGGCAGGTGAGCGACTCGACCCTCCCACTTATGATTGGCTCTGTAACACCTTCAAAGTGCCGGTACTCGACCACTGGTGGCAAACCGAAACCGGCTGGGCGATAGCGGCTAACATGCACGGCCTGGAATCGATGCCGGTTAAATCCGGATCCTCGACGGTGCCGGTACCCGGTTTTAATGTCGAAATACTCGATGATCAGGGCAGACGACTGGCCGCTAATGAACAGGGATATATATCAGTTAAACTGCCCCTTCCGCCGAGTTGTCTGACCTCGATCTGGGGCGACGTCGAACGCTTCAAGGAAAACTACCTGGAAACCTATCCCGGGTATTTTGTTACTGGTGATGGTGGTTATTTTGACGACGATGGCTACCTGTTCATCATGGGACGCGTCGACGACGTCATTAATGTCGCCGGACACCGACTCTCAACCGGCGAAATGGAAGAAGTGGTTGGCGGCCATCCGATGGTTGCCGAATGCGCGGTCATCGGCCGACACGACGACCTCAAAGGCCAGATGCCAATGGGATTTGTAATTCTGAAAAATTCGGACGACGCCAATCCCGAACAGGTCGTGCAGGAATTGATCACCCTGGTGCGCGAGAAAATCGGTGCGGTCGCAGCATTTAAGGAAGCCATTGTTGTCGCTCGCCTACCGAAAACCCGCTCAGGTAAAATACTGCGCAAGACGCTGCGATGCATCGTCGATGGCGAAGCTTACACGGTACCCTCGACAATCGACGATCCGGCCTCTCTGGATGAAATTAAAGCTCAGCTTGGAGGTTAAATAAATCCTTCGCTATATAATCAATCCGCAGGGCGCAATAAGCAGGAGGCATTGCGCCAATTATGATATTTACACCAATGTATAACAGCCACACCAAAAATAGGTAAGCTTGTTGAACTGTATATTCTCCCCGTAAGGCTCGACCTGACTTTTAAATTCAGCCTCAGTCGGAAAGTTTTTCAATACCTCGTATTCCCTGCCGTCTTTCAATTGACGTATTTGATATGAATTTCCGTCGCTATCAGTGCGTGAAATCGCTGTGCTACTACCTTCGACATAAATGTTATCTACCAGAACAACACGACTACACGGTGAAAGCTTCGCATGGAAGACTTCCAGAAACGATACGATTTTTGATTTCTGCAGATGCGACCACCAAAATGCCGCAATACCAGCATTAAAATCGCCGCCAATATTTTTCAGGGAATAAGCATCTGCCTGCTCAACACGAATATTGTCATGCGCATCGAGCCGACTTCGAGCGATTGAAAGCACCGCATCGTTAAAATCAGTCGCAATAGTAGAACGTGTGTTCGGGCCATAAAACTGAGTCCAATAACCCGTTCCACAGGCGACTTCCAATACATCTTTATTAGCTAGTTGTTCACTTAGTAAACCAGAGAGCAGCCTGATATCTTCCTGGCGTTCAGGTTTCGAATATATCGCATCATATTCTCCTGCACGGTCCGCATAGTATTGAGCTAAATCTAGATCAGTCACTTAGTTGTTTCCATATTTATAGGGGTAAATCAATAACACTTTCGGAGAACAGGATATAACGCTGCAATTGTACGTAGCACCTCTTTAGCACCATCCAATTAAGGCGCACTTGCCACCCATATAGTCCACCGGTCAATTTCCTCAAGCTTCTGATCGACAGAAACCTTTTCAAGTTCAGCACAATAGTGTTTAAGCTGTGTATCACTCAGCTCAAATAAAATGCTTTTTCCCTTACGCGCCAACATCTCTGTTTCAAGCTCTGTGAAGGATGCATACACTTTTCGTACTTCATCTAATGTCACGACACCCACTATTTGAAAACCAAGTTTTTTGAGCATTTCCCTGTAACCTGACCTGAGTGGACGCCTGAACCGTTCATACTCTAGCAACTGGGGAAAACACTTGAATAATGTAGCTCTAATCCAATGTGCGGAATCGATGCTGCACACATCCTCGTAAGTACGGTCTTGAACAGCAAGCATTCCTAAAGGCCTTAGTATCCGTCTGAGCTCAATGATATTTTGTTTTTTCTGGTTTATCGAAAAATGATGAATTAACGCCCTCTCGAAGGCGATATCGATGGAACGATTATCAAGTCCCGTGTTAGTTGCGTTGGCAACCACATAAGTGATATTGCCATAACCCTTCGATGCGTCAACCGCTTCAGCTATGTACTGTGGAGAGCTGTCAATCCCTACTACTGAACTGGCGCCAAGACTGGAAAAGGCTCTTAAATAAATGCCGCCCCCACAGCCTATATCAGCAACATCTT
Source organism: uncultured Gammaproteobacteria bacterium (assembly GCA_964196115.1). Taxonomy (GTDB): domain Bacteria; phylum Pseudomonadota; class Gammaproteobacteria. Next base: position 2,458 of record CAXMRQ010000064.1, on the reverse strand, counting down.
TCCCCTCAGGCATTAGTGTCGATAAGCACCATTGCTCCCAAACCGGGTGTGCAGATCTATCGCTGTAGATATTCTTTGCTGACGATGTAGTGAAATCCATTTTGCTCCTTAACGTCGCATTCACCGGAGAGCGTAGCGAATGCCCTGGGTCCTGACTGCAAGCCGCGCCTCGATCTGGCGCTTTGTTGAAGCCCTGAATGCGATAATTATTGTTGCCGGGTTAATAAATGTTATATCAGTAAATGATCGAGCTTTTTGTTTGTTTTCATTACTCTATCCTCTCAAGAAACAGAGTCTCCGGCAAACCCGACGCTATTCAATATATTAATCAGGTTATAATCAGTTAATGAAATATACTTTCTCAGAGTGTTGGATGAGACTAACATTTTCATTTCCGAATCAATGGTCAATTTCAACAATTTTTAGATTATTCGCACTACAGGTTATTCTGATAACCTCATTATTGCTGCATTCAGGCTCGACAGCCGCTACCAGGATAGAGGTCGTAAAGCAATCCAACCCTGATTTTGTCGTCGAAAATCTGGTGTCACAGCTCGGCGTTCCCTGGGGCATGACGTTTTTAAATAATAACGAGCTAATGTTCACTGAGCGTAGTGGTCGCATTAAAATATTGAGACTCGATAACCTGGAAATCAGTTCACTCGAAGGCGTACCCGAAGTCGCAGCGACCAATCAGGGCGGCCTACTTGATGTGGCAATTACTCCAAACTATCAAACTCACGGCTGGATTTATTTTACTTACACCAAATCGACTGCCAGGGGCGACGTGACAACACTCGCCAGAAGCCAACGTAATGGTAATCGACTGACCAACTGGCAGGATTTACTGATCAGCGATTCCGCTACTGATACCGGTCGTCATTTTGGTAGTCGCATCGCATTTGACAATAAAGGGCATGTGTATTTCGGCATTGGTGATCGTGGCGTGCGCACCAACGCACAGAATCTCGATAATCACGCGGGTGCGGTTATGCGTCTTCGACTAGATGGTAGTATTCCCGCGGACAATCCTTTTTTAAAGCAAAATGGCATACGAGCAGAAATCTGGAGTTATGGCCATCGCAATCCTCAGGGTCTAACCTACGATGATTTAACCGGCAATCTATGGTCAATAGAACATGGACCGCGAGGTGGCGATGAAATTAATTTAATATTAAAGGGTCGCAATTATGGCTGGCCGGTGATCAGTTATGGAAAAGAATATTGGGGCCCCGTCAGCGTTGGTGAAGGTACTGAACAAGAAGGCATGGAACAACCGATCAAATTTTACATTCCGTCAATTGCGCCCGGCAGCCTGTTGATATACTCCGGTGATGCGTTCCCCGAGTGGCGTGGCAACCTGTTCTCCGGCGCGCTGAAACTCAGGCATTTGAATCGCGTCATGCTGTCTTCGGATAATATAGCAATCGGCGAAGAACGGCTGCTCGGAGACTTGAACGAACGCATTCGTGCACTTACGCAAGGTCCTGAGGGCTGGATATATTTTTCCACCGACAGCGGCAAAATAATGCGCCTACGGCCCAAGGTACTCCTTCAATGACCGCTCATCGACTCGAAGAGAAGGATATCCAGTGCCCGTATTGCTGGGAGAGCATTAGCGTACTAATCGACTGCTCGGTCGAATTACAGGACTATATAGAAGATTGCCAGGTCTGTTGTCGTCCAATTGTTTTTGATGTAAGTGTCGACGAAGAAGGCTATTCGAGCGTAGCCGTTAAAGGCGACGATAGTTAAACTTCACCGAAGTTTGCTATTATGCTTGGGCCAACTCTAATATTTGCCTGAAACGGGCGCTTAATAAGAGATTTTCAAAGCGTATAAAAACTATCACTAATCTCGTCGCTCCGAACTTCCTCGGTTCTCACTTGAGTTACCTGCGAGTAGGATGGCCCGCTATGGATTTTTTCGAGAACCGACAAAACTGCCGATTTGCTACCCTGAAGCAAAAACTCGACACGCCCGTCGAGCAGATTTTTTGCATAACCGTTTACTGCCAGCGTCTCGGCATGCCTTTTCACAAAATAGCGAAAACCGACTCCCTGAACCCTGCCCGAAACATAACCCCTGATACAATGATTGATACTCACTGTGCTTGATTCGAGCGGGTGATAAAGTCTTTTAATTCGTCGATAATATCCCGCAGGCTGGTTTCGTTAATCTCGGTAAAAAACTTGCCACCCGGCGCTATTCCCATTACCGGGCCCTGCTCGCTTTTACCAGGGCATACTCTTTCTATCACCGGGACTGTGAGACCTTCAGCTTCGATCATGGATTTGATCCTGCCAATGTATTCGAGATTACCACTATTAACGCAAAAACGTTGCCCACTGTCGAAACGTTGGTTGATGCAGGCAACTAAACGTACTTCAGAACGCATTTTTAACCTGGTTATAATTTTGCAATTATGGCGTCTTGCTCAGCAGACCAGAACATAGCC
>CAXMRQ010000063.1:0-46774 GCA_964196115.1 uncultured Gammaproteobacteria bacterium | reverse complement strand
GATAGTCTTTTGGTAAAAGTACTTTATCAATTCTATTAAAGTGCTCAGGTTCGTTTTGCTGAACCCAAAGTAGCTTAGGCGCTGTAAAACCGGGCATGACGAGGTTTCCACTACGTTCTCGAATGTCGGGTACCTGATTTTAAATCTGGCGGCATTGCTCCATACTGCGGCCATCGTTCCATAATATGCAGGGACGTATAACTCGCCCTTTGTCATCAATCAGCGTGGCGCCGTGCATTTGTCCGCTGAGACCGATGATTTTTATACCGTTTAGAGGCTGATCGGCTGCGAGCATCTTGCAGGCCTGTACTAGCGCCAGCCACCAGTCTTCGGGATCTTGCTCAGACCAGCCCAGTTGTGGTTGGCTAACATTAAGAGCCACCGTTGCCAGGCCGATAAGTGTTCCGCTTTCATCAATGAGTACAGCCTATAGACCAGAAGTTCCGAGATCGATACCGAGATACATAAAACACCTGTTAGAAAATATGCGCCTGGATTTTTCGCTTTTACAGAGCAACGCGAGAATATCCAGTCTTTAATATTGATAGATTTTTTAACTCGTCAAGCCGCGATAAATACCCGAAATGCAGTAAGGTGACTTTTGGATATCAACATAATTGTTATCGCCATACATGTGCGGTAAATATTTCTCCGCCTGCTCATCGAAAGTCTTGATTTTGAGTAGTTCGCATCGCTTTGCGAAATATTCGTGATGTCATTTCCATGTCGTTACGCGTGTGTGCTATGGCCTCAACCAGAGCGTTGATTTTGAAATTTTCACTATCCGGCATCCTATGGCACTCAACGGCTGGTAGCCTCATGTCTGGCACTTAGGGCAATAAAAAGACGAACGTTGCCCCTGAATAATTTTTTTGATCGCAGTTGCGCAAATCGGACAAGCTTGTTTGGCACCATATACATTAAGTTGCTGCCCAAAGTAGCCAGGATTGCCGTCAACCTGGGTGAAATCCTGCAATGTTGTACCGCCCTGTTGTATAGCCGCTTGCAGCGTCTGTTTGATCGTTTCGACTAGTTGTCCAATTCTTTTTTTGCTGATACTGCCGGCCGCCCGCGCTGGATTAATGCCCGCCAGAAACAATGCCTCGCTGGCGTAAATATTGCCCACACCGACCACGCGGTGGCTATCCATAATGACCGATTTAATCGACGCGTTACGCTTGCGACAGGCTGCAAACAAATGCTCGACGTCGAAGTCATCCGACAGGGGTTCGGGGCCGAGTTTGATGAGCAGGCGATGTTCAAGTGGATCAGTTGCAGTGTAAAGCAGGGCGCCGAAACGTCTGGGGTCTCGGTACCTGAGTGCCTGGCCCGATGCGAGCTGCACTTCGATGTGTTCATGGTTTTCTGCTGGGCTAGCCACCGGTCGAATTTTCATGCTGCCCGACATCCCCAGGTGCCAGATTAATGTGCCTCGGTCGAGTTGCATTAAAATGTATTTTGCACGCCGTGAAACAGCTCTGATGGTTTGCCCTCGGAGATTGGCAGTTTCCTTTGCGACGGGCCAGCGTAACTGATGATTGCGTACGATAAAGCGCTCGATTTTCTGGTCACAGACGTGAGGCGAGATACCGCGCATGGTCGTTTCGACTTCGGGTAATTCGGGCATTAGCGTTTCATAAATACCCCGGTGAAGGCAATGCCGGACGACCATACCGATGTATCGGACACTAGCGGACTGTTTTCCAGAACCGAGCCATTTAGACTGTCGTAACGGATAAATCCACCGAACCAGTATTCGCCGAATCGTTTGCTATAGGTAAAACCAAGCCGTAAGCCGCTATACCCGGCTTCAGCCTGAAACGCCGGTCGCGTCGGTAACGCTTCGGCGGCATCAACCGAATAATAGTAATCGTGATATTGCCTGCTTGCCCACATCGGGCCTGCGGACAGGCGTAAATCCCAGTCACCTTTATTACGGTAGGGTATGTTCCATGCCAGGCGAGGATGAAACACTCGTCCGATGGACTGCGAATTAGTTTCGAAGGTGAAGCCGAATCTGATCGGCAATTCCAACCACAGACTGCTACGTTCGCTGCGGTATAATCGATAATCGAGCGAGGGGCCTATTTCGAGGCTGGCCTTCAATTCTTCCATACCTACACGCTCAGGCGTGTCGTTGTCTACTGGAACGGAACCATTGCCACTAATCGTAAGGATTAAATTTTTAGAAATTGGCAGGATTGCTTCGACGCCATTGTCTATTTTAAATCGCTCCCCACGGTATTTGAGATAAGGTATAGGGAACAGGTAGCTGCTTGAGCCTGCCGAGCCACGGTAATGGGGTAAATTGAGCGCCACCAGAGAAATGCCGAGCTCAAATTTGGGCAATTTGTGCTCGTCAGCGACCGCATCAAGCGTGACCAAAAATAATACAACTGACAGTATTGCGGCAATTTTATTGCGTGATCGATAAAAAATCATAATACTGTTTTTCGCCAAAATGATACTGTAGACCGAGGTCGGGACGAGCGATAACCAGTTCGGGTTTGATCGACATTAAATAAAATTCGATTTGGCTGCCGTCCTCCAGGCCGGCAATAATTTTTTGTAATGGAATTTCGTTTTTGTTATAAATTTTAATGCTACCCGCGTCGAGCGTTTGCCAGTTATTGATCAGTTGATTGAGGCGATCAGCCTCGACATTTCCGCTTGTATTGCTATGCCATTCGCCATCTTCGTTCTTGCCCAAACTCAACCCGGCTAGTTTAAGTGAATTGATTGAAACTGATCGCGGTAACAGGCGGCGATCGATCAGCCCACCGATACCCTGAGTGATAAAGTGCAAATGCAAATCTGGCAGTAGAAAAACGCTTGATCCGACCATAATATAACGCCGTTTACCGATATTATTGGTCGCGCCAAACAATATCCTGGTGTTATTAACGGTCATGACTGCATCTGGAAATTGTAGCCCCAGTGGCCCGAGATCGATCTCTGCAGCAGCCAATTTCGATTCTGTTTCATTGTTGACGATACTGATCAGTCGTTCCAGAGTGATGCTATTGGCAGGCCAGCGAAATGGCTTTTCGAAATACCACTGACTTCCCTTGCGAGCCAGGGCAAAATTACTGTCGGCAGTTTTAATGGTGACAGTCTGAATATCCTCGGGATTCAGGTTAGTGATGCTATTTTCCGGCTGATACCCGGTTTTCGCCCCGTAGCGATTACCGATGTAGATAAAAATGACGATTAAAACAAGCAACAAAAAGTTGATCAGCATGCGTCTGGATAGCATTTTGGTCGCCATGTTTATAGATTACGGCGTTTAAACCAGATTGTTAGCCCGGCGCCAAAAAGCGACAGCGGCAATACCAGTAAAAAGCCGATGCCAATAATAATTTGCTGTAGCTGTGATAGATCGAGTCGTGTATCGGGTGCGGCTCGTGGGCTTATGGCGATCAGATTATCGTCGTGACTTAACCAGTTGGCCAGATTGAGACCGAGTTCCAGATTGCTACCATTACCGAGATATTGATTGGAGAGAAAATCAGCATCGCCGACGACAGCGATACGTTGCTCGAAGGTTGAGCCCTGGTCGGATTCATGGCTTGTGGATAAAGTCATACCAATCTTGAGTGGTCCGCCGGTTTCATCGTCATTATCACCTTTATATAGCTCGGCTGGCGTATCTCCTTGCATATCCCCGGTTTCATTCCAGCTTGCCTCGCTGCTTAGCAGGAAATTGCTTTGCTGCCACAATTCATCTTCGCCGTTAAACTCAAGCGCCTGCGCTTGCGGAAATAGCGTTAAACTGTCGATTCCGACGGTGATCGGGTGGCGCGGATAATTCGCAACGAGGGCGAAATCAAGGCGGTTTAAGCCAAGCAATTGAGCATTCGGGTCGACGATAACACCGGGTAAAAATTCAATTGTTAGCCTGTCAGAGATAAGTTCCATGCTGTCGATGGTTTGTCCGGTATCGGCGAGCCACAGCAGGTTGCCGCCATCCTCAAGATAATTCTCTATTAATTCAATCTCGCCGGGCAATAGCGCAACTTGCGGACTGGCAATGACCAGTACATCAGTGTTTTGCGGGATGCTGTTGGTCTGTGTGAGCATCAGGTTTTCGATGGTATAACCTTTGCTGGCGAGTTGGGAGGCAAAATCGCTGAAATCGTGATTGCGTTCGCTATAAGGATTACGTTCACCATGACCCTGCAAAAATACCAGCCAGCGCTCACCCTGACGCAGCAGGCGTTGGATCGCATTGGTGACCAGTGCTTCGCTGACCTGGCTGATTTTTTCACTACGACCCTGATATTCAATCAATGTTTCGCCGTCGAAACGTATATCGTGCTGGCGCAATAAATCAGGGCTTAAGTCGGGATTCAGGCTGCGAAACTGGAGTATCGGTTGATGCGCCTGATAGCGTTTGAACAGGTGCTCCAGAACTTCACGATTTTCGTTCATCGGGGAGATAAATAGGGTTATTTCTAGCGGGTATTGAAGCGACTTCACCAGGCGTACGGACTGCGCCGAGAGGCTATTGCGCTGGTTGGCAGTCAGGTCGATCGATACCGGATTGAGTTGACTGAGCCAGGCGAGCAATCCCATAGTTGCCAGGAATAGCGCAACAAACAAGCCCGATTGCAATCGGAACTGCCAGCGCAAGCGCGAATCGATCATCACAGCAGGCGCTCCCGATCCAGTTGGCGAATAGTTAATACCACAAAGGTGACGATCAGTAACAGGTAGTAAGCCAGATCACTGGTATTAAATACGCCTTCCAGCATGCTTTGGTGATGCTTTAAAATTGAAAGGTAGCCAACGACGCTTTGGCCTTCACCGATACTTTCACCCACCCAGTCGATAATCCATAACATTAACAGGGCGCCGAAAGTACTCACCGCGGCAATTGTCTGATTATCGGTCAGGCTCGATAAATACAATCCGATGGCGGCGAAGGAGCCTAGCAACAACAGCATAGCCAGATAAATCGAGGCCAGTTTGCCGGTATCCAGTGCGGTGCCAGAGTAGAGCGATAATGGCATCAGCATTAGCAGGCTGACGAGAATTAAAACAAACAGGAACAGGCCGAGGAATTTCCCCAGAACAATTTCAGTCATGCTCAGCGGCGACGATATCAGCAGGCTTAATGTTTTGTTACGTTTTTCTTCAGCAAAGGAACGCATCGTAATCAGCGGCATGATCATCAACAAGATGATGGCGGCTAGCTGGAACAGCGGTGCGATGACAATATCGGTGACACCGGGGGTGTTTTCCAGACGCATCAGCTGCGGTTGCAGAATTGCATAATTATCCAGTTGGGCGAGAAACATATAGCCAAGAACAGTCTGGATAACACCCAGAATCACCCAGGCCAGCGGCGACAGGAACATGGATGTGATTTCGCGTCGGGCAATCGTGAATATCATTCTTCAGCCTCTGCATTTTTATCAATGGCGGTTTCTTCCCTGGTTAGCTCAATAAACAGATCTTCAAGTGAGCTGTGGTCGGGAATCAGTTCGAATAATCCCCAATCCTGCTCGACCGACTGCTGTACCAGCAGTTCTGCCGGTGAATCCAGGTTAAAATTCAACCGAAATCGATTGCTATCAATGACTTCAACCTGTTCTACCCGGTCTATGGCTTTCAGGCGATCTACTGCGGGTGGTTGTTTCAGGGCTATTGTAATACTGTGCACCTTACTGTGATTTTTGAGAGCATCGATAGATGCGTTATAAATCAGTTTGCCTTTACGAATAATTTGCACACGGTCACAGGTGGCCTGAACTTCGGAAAGAATATGAGTAGACAAAATGACGCTGCGTTCAGAACCCAGCGATTTAATCAGGCTGCGTATTTCTCTAATTTGAATCGGGTCGAGCCCGACGGTTGGTTCGTCGAGGATAACCACCGGCGGATTGTGAATAATCGCCTGTGCTATGCCGACGCGCTGTTGATAACCCTTTGATAAATTGGCAATCAGGCGGCCACCGACCTCGGTCAGGCCGCAGTGGGTTTTGGCCTGATCCATCGCAGCGGCTATTGATCCCTTTTCGACCCGGCGTAGCTGCGCACAGTATTTAAGATACTCGTCGACGGTTGCTTCGCGATAAATCGGTGGGTGCTCTGGCAGGTAGCCAATTTGCTGCTTGGCCTGACGCGGGGATTCGATAATATCAAAACCGTTTATACGGACGCTGCCCTCACTGGGTGCGAGATTGCCGCTAATGACCTGCATAGTAGTCGATTTACCCGCACCGTTGGGACCGAGAAATCCGAGAACTTCTCCAGGCTGTAGAGAAAAACTCAACTGGTCGATAGCACAATTTTTCTGATAATAGCGGGACAGGTTTTCTACTGTGACTAAAGCCGACGAATCCATATTTTGGTCTTATTTTAAAAGCTGCTTAATGATACGGATATATCCCAGCTTTAAAAGCTATCGGCAGCTGAATTCAGGCATAAAAAAACCGGCATAAGCCGGTTTTTATAATCTTGTTACTACGCTCTACTACTTGATCTTGGCTTCCTTGTACTCAACGTGCTTGCGTACAACCGGATCGTATTTCTTGAATACCAGTTTATCTGGGGTATTCTTTTTGTTTTTATCGGTGGTGTAGTAGTGGCCAGTGCCTGCGGTTGAAACCAGTTTGATTAAATCTCTCATTATATAACTCCTAACACTTTTCGCCGCGTTTACGCATATCGGCGATGACAGAATCGATACCATTCTTATCAATAATACGCATGCCTTTGGTCGAAACGCGTAACTTGAGCCAGCGATTTTCCGACTCTACCCAGAACTTGTGCGACTGTAGATTAGGCAGAAAACGACGACGCGTTCTATTGTTTGCGTGCGATACATTATTTCCGGAAACAGGTTTTTTACCTGTGACTTGACATACCCGGGACATGGTTAACTCCGTGAATTAAGCGAGATTGCTTTAGAGGGCGCGAACTCTACCAGAACCAATACCAGTATTCAACCTAGAAACCGCAGTTGGATCACGAAAGTATGCACAAGCTCTTGACGCATCGGAGTGCCGCATCACTGGAAAATCTGAAAAACCTCTCATCACCAATAAGGTGACAGATAATTGCATCCTGCAATATCTGCATACCCTACCTCCCTGTAGGTAACCACGAGTTTTTCATATTCCCCATGCACATCTTTTTCGCGCCCCACTACGGTTTCTAGGTTCAACAAAATCGACGGCTATTTACTGGCTTCGGACGCTATTTGTTGATTCCTTTTCAAAGCCTCGCGAGCTAACATGCGGATTCGTAAATTAGCGCGGGGTTAAGCTCTAAATGGATATAGTTTTCATCCGAGATCTACAGATCGAAACCGTCATTGGAATATATGATTGGGAGCGAAAAGTACGACAGATTATCAGCCTCGATATCGATATGGCAACCGATATTCAAAAAGCCGCCAGTAGCGATAATATTGACGATACGCTGAGTTATAAAACGGTTGCCAAGCGTCTAATCGTATTTGTCGAAGAAAGTGAATTCGAGTTAGTAGAATCACTCGCCGAAAAAATATGCGCGATTATTCTAGACGAATTCGATGTGCCGTGGGTACGTTTAACGCTCAATAAACCCGGCGCGGTGAGAGGATCAAAATCGGTCGGCGTAATGATTGAACGCGGACAAAAACCAGCATGAGTGCCAGAGTTTATATCGGCCTGGGTAGCAATGTTGATCGTGAAAAGAATATCCGGCGCGCAATCGACGAAATGCGCCAGGTTTTTGGTGGGCTTGTGCTTTCCCCAGTATATGAGTCGGCAGCAGTCGGTTTCGATGGCAATGATTTTTTGAATCTGGTTGCCGGTTTTAAAACCGAAAATGAGCTTGCTGAGGTAGTGAAAGCACTGAGGAATATCGAAGATAAGCTCGGAAGAGATCGAACACAGCCAAGATTTTCACCTCGCCCCATCGATCTCGATATTTTGACATATGACGATCTGGAACTGGATGAACAGGGAATTCAAATACCGCGCAATGAGATTCTGCAAAATGCATTTGTGTTAAGACCCTTGCAGGATATAGCGCCCGATACGAAGCACCCGTTAGTAGGAAAAACCTATAGCCAGTTGTGGCAGGTGATGGAACCGAATGCCGGGCGCATTGATGTCTTCCGACTAAATCTGGATTAGTCTGGGGAAATTAGAGAGATAATTTTCCGGTTTTGATCTGTGTTGAAAAAGAAATTAAAGTAACTGCTTCAGGGTATCGATTAGGGCCGCGCATTCATTATCGGCGCCAATCGAAATGCGCAAAAAGTTTTCAATTCGCGCGAATTTGAAATGACGCACCAGGATGCCATTATCTTTTAGTCCAGAGTAAAGGTCTGAGGCGGATCTGGATTGATGCCTAGCGAACAGAAAATTACTACTGGAGGGTAATACCTCAAATCCCAGTTTCACCAGGGAATCGCTCAACCAGCTGCGGGTGTCGAGAATCCGCTCTCTGCATTGCTGAAAATATTTTTCATCATTTAGAGAAGCAATCGCTATAGCGCTATCCAGACTGCCTATCGGATATGAATTGAACGAATTCTTAATGCGATTCAGGCCTTCGATTAATTCGGCCTGGCCTAGCGCATAGCCGAGTCGGAGTCCGGCCAGGCTTCTCGATTTGGAAAACGTACGTATGATCAGCAAATTGGGATATTGCGCTATTAACTCGATTGCAGATTCAGCGCCGAAATCGACGTATGCTTCGTCTATTATTACCACCGAATCATTGTGATTTAACAATTCTCTGATTGGATTCAGGCCCATTGCAATGCCTGTCGGCGCATTTGGATTGGCAATAATGATGCCACCATTCGACCGATTATAATCTGTCGGGTTGACGCAGAAAGTATCGTCGAGAGCCACGGTTTGATATTCGATCTGATAAAGCGCGCAGTACACCGGGTAAAAACTGTAGCTGATGTCGGGAAACAGGATGGCATCGGCCTGTTTGAAAAAAGCCTGAAAACTATGCGCCAGCACTTCGTCCGAGCCATTGCCGACAAATATCTGCTGGATATCGATATTGTGATAAGTCGCCAGAGTCTGTCTGAGCTGAATTGACTCCGGGTCTGGATAAAACCTGAGGCTATCGTGCGCATAGGCCTGAATTGTTTTCGTTACTTCAGGTGAGGGTGGGTAAGGGTTTTCGTTCGTATTGAGTTTAATGAATTGCTGATTCTGCGGTTGCTCACCCGGCACGTAGGGGTCTAGCTGGTGCACTAAATCGGTCCAGTACTTGCTCATACATTTCTCTATTAAATTAGTAGAAATTTAAATTTCTAACGAGCGTCCGCCATCGACGCGAATGACCTCGCCGGTAACATAGTCATTACCGAGCAAAAACATAACAGCCTGAGCGATTGACGTGGGGTCGCCGATGCGCTGCAACGGGATTTTTTCGAGGATCGATTTTTGGTAATCAGCTTGCCCAGCATTGTTGCTTTCGGGCCAGATAATTGCACCTGGCGCTATGCCGTTGACACGTACTTCGGGTGCCATTTCCAGTGCCAGCGATTTTACCAGCATCTGATTGGCTGCCTTCGCGCAGCAGTACAGGCTATGGTTTTTTAATGGCGATAACGCATAAATATCGAGCATGTTGATAATGGCTCCTTTCGCTGCGCGTAGGGAAGGGTAGCAGGACTGCGACAGGAACAAGGGGGCTTTGAAATTGCTGCCGATCAGGTCGCCCCAGTCATTTTCGCTAATTTCACCGATAGGTGTCGGGTAAAAGCTAGATGCATTATTAATCAGGATATCAATACCATCAAAAAATGTAGCGGCTTCCTGAGACATTTTAGCAATGGCGTCGAGATGATTCAGGTCGGCCTGTATACTACTGGCTGAATCTATCCGTAAGGTGTTCAATTCCTGTACGAGGGTTTTCGCATTGACGGCTGACTCACGGTAATGAATGATGAGATTTGCACCGTTTTGATGTAGAGTTCGAGCGATTTGCGCACCCAGTCGATTGGCTGCGCCGGTAATCAGGGCAGTTTTCCCTTCAAGCAACATAGTATATTTGAGCGAACAAAAAAGAGTGTCATCATATCATTCTCTAGCCCGGAAATTTCATAAATCTGCGCAAAGATCGCGCAGAATATTGATTTCACAAGGAAATATCCGAAGAGGTCTCGTATCAATGATTCCGAGCGACTGAGGAACTATTTCTTGTGGAATCAATAGACAAGTGAGAATGTGCATGATTTATGAATTTTCCGGGCTAGAGCAGACGCTAGCGCAATTACCAGTCCCGAGCGCGGAGGAGGTTGGCCATAGTCAGCGACTGGTGGAATTTCTGCTAGCTGAAATAGAACCAGGCGCCGGGATCATGTCGTTTCGTGATTTTATGGATCGCGTTTTATATCAACCGGGGCTGGGATATTACAGTGCCGGATTAAGCAAATTCGGCGCCGGGGGTGATTTTGTTACTGCGCCGGAGATTTCAGTCCTGTTTGGTCAAACGCTGGCACGACAGTGCGAGTCGATTTTTAATCAGGGTTGCGCAGGCAACATTCTCGAATTCGGTGCTGGAAGCGGGCGATTGTGTGAGCAGCTTTTAACCAGTATTGATCAGGCCTGTGATTACAATATACTCGAGCTCAGCGCCGACTTAAGATTGCGCCAACAGGAATATTTGCAATCCTGCCTGCCGATAGAGGTTTTTGCTCGGATTGTCTGGCTCGATCAACTGCCGTCGGAGTTTAATGGAATTGTGCTCGGTAACGAGGTGTTAGACGCGATGCCGGTAAACCTGATGACAAAGGATCAGGACTGGTACGAAGTCGGCGTGAAGTTTGATGGCAATCGATTTAACTGGTGTCGTTTTTCTGACGATAATGAAGCCGCGTCGACTATGCGTGCAATCGAGTCCACGCATGGCACGTTGCCTGCCGGGTACACTACTGAAGTCAATATGAATTATCGACCCTGGCTTAACGCCTTAGCGAACTGTTGCAGGCAGGTTGTCGTATTGATGATCGACTATGGTTACGAACAGGCACAGTATTATCATCCCGAACGCAGTAACGGCACGTTGATTTGTCACTACCACCATCGCATGCATGGCGACCCGTTAATATATCCCGGCTTGCAGGATATCACCGCCTCGGTTGATTTTGATGCCTTTGCCGACGCAGCGATTGATTGCGATTTTGATATTTGCGGGCTTTCGACGCAGGGTCCGTTTCTGCTGTCTAACGGGTTGCTTGAAGTAGCAGAGGGTGCTGAACAAAATAACGATACAATGGGTCGACTGGGGCTTGCGCAACAAATTAAAACACTAACCCTGCCCAATGAAATGGGCGAAAGATTCAAGGTGATTGGATTGCAAAAAAATCTCGATATCGACATCGTCGGCTTTTCCAGCAGCGTATAAACAGGCATGGATATTGTTCAAATTATCATTCTGGCGATTGTGCAGGGCCTTACCGAGTTCCTGCCTGTTTCCAGCTCCGCGCATTTAATTCTGGTACCCCTGGTATTGAAATGGCCAGATCAGGGGCTGGTATTCGATGTAGCCGTGCACCTTGGTTCCCTGCTTGCGGTGCTGGCTTATTTTCGTCGGGAAGTACTAGCAATGATTCTCGCCTGGTGCAAATCTCTGGCAGGGGGCATGCCAACTGCCGATAGTCGGCTGGCCTGGTGGGTGATTCTTGGCACTATCCCAGCTGTTTTAGTCGGTCTTGTTTTCAAAGGCATTATCGAAACAGAATTGCGTTCTCCGTGGGTAATCGCGATCGCCACAATCGTGTTTGCTTTGTTATTGTGGGTGGCTGACAGGCGAAAGTCGAAGCAGCGCAATGAATTTCAGCTGACATTATCTGATGTTGGGGTCATCGGCTGTTTTCAGGCTCTTGCCCTGATTCCGGGAACTTCACGTTCCGGTATTACGATGACAGCCGGGCTACTGCTCGGATTATCACGCCAGGCCGCCGCCAGGTTTTCTTTTCTGTTGTCGATACCGATTATTTTTGCCAGCGGTACCTTACAAACTATGGACTTATTGCAGGCGTCGCATACTATCGACTGGTGGGCATTGTTTTTGGCAGTGGGGCTGTCGGCCCTGAGCGCGGGGCTTTGTATCCATTGGTTTTTGGGTTTGATCGATAAAATTGGCATGTTGCCATTTGTTATTTATCGCCTGTTGCTGGGCGCAGTGCTAATTGCGTTGTTGGTCTAGCAGGCGAGTTTTGCAGATGAATTTAGCAACCCATCACGAATTGCGACTGGCGAAATTCTGGTTTCTACTGGCTTATATTTTACTGCTGGGGTTGGGTATCCTGTCTTTGATACCGGCTCCAGATATTGGCGGTAGCGATAAAATTGCTCATTTTGCAGCTTATGCAGCGCTGTCAGCGTGGTTTAGCTTGCTTGTCGAACAACGCAAATCACTGTGGGTTGTCTTGATTGGGTTAATCGGCTATGGATTGTTGCTGGAATTTTTGCAAAGTCTTACCAGTTATCGTCAAGGTGATATAGCCGATGCAATTGCGAACAGCCTCGGCGTTATGACCGGGCTGGTTTTTTATTTTTCCCCGCTACGACGTATTTTGAGACAGGTAGATGGCTGGTTAATGAGTCGTTTGTAAGGCCTGTCTGTTTTGTTTGATTAATTGAAGGCGAAAATCGTAGATAGCCTCACCTAGTGGCTTGCCCTGCAATCCTCGTTGCATAATTTCTGACAAATCGGCACCGCATAAAATTTCCCCTAGTCGTGTGAGAAACTCGGCTTGCGGATAGTCGGCCGATTCGAAATTAATTCGCCCGCGTATATCAGCCAGACAGGCCTGGGTCATTTTGCTGAATCGTTGCGGTTTACGAAAGATATCGGTACGGGTAAATAGCTTGAGCAGGGTAGAGTCTTTGAGTTCGAACGCGCGGTGTACTTGCGTGTGAAATTCGGTGGTAATCAAAGCCAGCTCAGTATGCGCTTTGGGTACTCGCCAGCGACGACAAAATGATTTCACCAGCTTGATTCCAGCCTGCTCGTGGCCGTGATGGCTGGGTAAAATATGTTGCGGTGTGATTGCTTTGCCCAGATCGTGCATTAATACCGCAAAACGTGTTTCATTATCCAGTTCGAGTTCGGCGCTTTTTTGTAATGCCATCATAAGATGCACACCGGTATCGACTTCCGGATGGTATTTGGCGGTCTGTGGAACGCCGAACAGTGCATCGATTTCTGGAAATAATTTGTCGAGCACCTGGCAGTCACGCAGGGTTTGAAAAAACACCTGCGGATGGGATTCATCGAGTGCACGAGACATTTCGGACCAAACTCGCTCGGCCACGAGTGACTCCAGCTCACCCGACCTACCCATCTGTTCGATTAACGCGGCCGTTTCCGCTGCAAGGCTAAAGCCCAGATGATGATAGCGGGCGGCGAACCTGGCTATTCTTAATACTCTTACGGGGTCCTCAGCGAAGGCTTCTGACACATGGCGCAGGATTCCTGTTTTTAGGTCGCTCTGGCCGCCATAAGGATCGATCAGTTTGCCGTCTTCGTCTTCTGCGATTGCATTAATGGTCAGGTCGCGGCGTAACAAATCCTGCTCGATACTGATTGTTGGGTCTGTATCGAATTCGAAACCATGATATCCGGGCGCTGTTTTTCTTTCGCTTCGCGCGAGGGCGTATTCCTGTTTGCTGTCGGGGTGTAAATAGACCGGGAAGTCCTTACCGACCGACTTATAACCGAGCTCTAACATGGCTTTGGCTGTCGCACCTGTGACTACCCAGTCGATATCGGACTCTGGTAGATTGAGTAATTTGTCTCGTACGCATCCGCCGACGCGATATATCTTCATGTTTTCGGGTTCGCTGATAGCGACGGACTATCGGGGGATTTGCTGCCTGAAACGATCATAGTGTTTTTTGTTGCTAAACAGCACGCCGATATCCTGAATATATTGCCGCAGACTGGTGCTGCATAGTTCGCCATCCTTGCACACATTCGGCGTTTGTAATGATCGATAGTTGTCCATAGTAAACAACTTACCGGGTAGATTCTGTAAAACTATTGCCTGCAGCTTCGATGCGGTATTGCCCAGCGCGACAATACGACAGGAAGACCCTATTGCCTGTGCGAGTAGTTGTAGAATTTGTTTTAAGCTGAAAACTTCTGGGCCGCAAACTGTGTAGCGTTTTGTATAGGTGGATTTATCGTTCACTGAGCTGGCTATTTTCTCCACCAGGTCACCAACATAGACTGGCGCTAATTTACTGTGGCCGCAGGCTATCGGAAAAAAACCGACGCATAGTCGCAAAATACCCGCGAATCGATTGATAAACTGATCATTTTTACCGAATACTACCGATGGCTGAAAACTGGTCACCCGCAAGTCTTTTTGACCAAAGGTATGGAGTAAGTTTTCGCCCTCACCCTTGCTGCGTAAATAACGGCTAGTGCCGCTTGCCTGATCTGCACCCAGGGCGCTGATATGCAGTAAACGCTTAATATTGTGTCGGCTGCAGGCCTCGACCAGCGTTTTGATGAAGTCAACATGTATCTTACGGAAGTCGTCGCGTTTGCGTTCGTGCAAAATACCAATCAAATTGATCATCGCATCCTGATTTTGGCATAAATTGTCTAGTTGATCGGGTTCGAACACATTAGCTTCAACCACGCTAATATTGGGATGCACTAAAAGTGCCTTATTTCGATGCGGTCGGCGGCAGGGAATAAGCACCTTGCAGCCCCGATTGGCCAGCACAAAGGCTAGTTGTTTGCCGATGAATCCGCTACCACCTAGAAGGATAATATTGCTGTAAACCATGAGAGTTGTTCTCAGCCGGGTTGTTGTGATCTGTTTTTTGAGCCCTGATAACGTTTGTTGCCATGACGCGGTCGATTTTCACCTTTTTTTGAATGATTATTATTATGTGGCGGATTTGATCTTTTCATTCGCACGGGAGGCGACGGTTCAGGGAGTAAGTCATTGCTGATCGCGATGGTTGGAATCGAACGTCGAGTATAGGTTTCGATATCCATTAAATTCATCGCATAGTCTTCGCAGGCGAAACTGATGGCATGACCGGAATTACCGGCGCGCGCGGTGCGACCGATGCGGTGCACATAATCTTCTCCGAGCTCGGGCAAATCGAAATTGAAAATATGCGTGACATCGGGTATGTGCAGGCCTCGAGAGGCAACATCGGTCGCCACTAGTATAGAAAACTCACCGTCGTGGAATTTTTTTAGCAGGCTCTCGCGTTTATTCTGTGGGATATCTCCGGAAATCAGTGCGGCTGGAAAACCATTCCCCTGCAGATACTCCCAGATTCGTATCGTGGTGTGTTTAGTATTGGCAAATATGATGCTACGGTCGGGCTGAAGTTTGCGCATTAGACCTAACAATAACGAAATTTTTTCTCGGTTAGCCGGGTGATAGACGCTTTGATCGATACGCTCGACAGCCGGTGTGTCCGACTGAATCTTTACCATCTGCGCCTGATTCATGTGCTCGTATGCCAGCTCCATAACCTTATGTGCCAAGGTCGCAGAAAATAACATACTTAATCTTTTTGTCGGATCGGGCAGGCGACGTAACATAAAGCGTACATCCTGAATGAAACCCATATCAAACATGCGGTCGGCTTCATCCAGCACCATCGCTTCGACCGATTTGAGGTTATACAATTTCTGTTTTAAGAAGTCGATCAGCCGCCCGGGCGTGCCGATTAAGATATCGACTTCTTCGCTAAACTGCCTTTTTTGTTCCTCGTAAGCTTTGCCACCGTAACAAATAGCCAGTTTTAGTGGTAAGTTTTCCAGTAAGCTTGTGGCATCCTTGTGTATTTGTATTGCGAGTTCACGGGTAGGCGCGACTATTAAAACTCGGGGCTTTCCGGCTATGGTTTGCCCCTCCGTCGATGAGAGCAACTGCTGAGCGCAGGCCAGCAGAAAAGCCAGTGTTTTCCCGGTACCGGTTTGTGCCTGGCCGGAAACATCCTTTTTTGCCAGTAACAGGGGCAGAGACTCTGCCTGAATTGGGGTACAATAGGTGAATCCGAGCTTATCCAGGGCTGTTAGCAGGCGTTTATCTAGCGCCAGCGAGCTGAACTCGGTTAGAGTCAAATGTTGTTCGCTCATTATTAAAATTCTTCTGGTAGGGTGCTTGCAAATGGCTATGATAACAGATTGTAATCAAGCGCTGAATAAATCATCTTGTTTTAAATAAGGTTAAAAAAAATTATCCTATATACATTGAATTGCAACTAATGTAGACCTATATAGATTTCAGGATACATGGTTGACAGTTAATTCTGATAATACTAAATTGTCAGACTATTTGAATAGCCTCAGGGCTGGAGAGACGTGTGAGTGAAAATATAGTTTACCTTTCAGACGATAGTTTTGAAACCGACGTGCTACAGGCTGCCGGTCCTGTTCTGGTGGACTATTGGGCGGAATGGTGTGGTCCCTGCAAGATGATTGCTCCTATTTTGGAAGAGATAGCAGACGAATACGACGGGCGCGTCACTGTTGCCAAACTAAATATAGACGAGAATGCAGACACGCCGCCGAAGTACGGAATTCGCGGAATTCCGACACTGATGTTATTCAAGGGCGGTGCGGTCGAGGCGACTAAAGTCGGAGCCCTGTCAAAATCGCAGCTAACTGCCTTTATCGACAGTAATATATGATCATTAATGGGGTCGTCCAATAGGGTAGACGACCTCATATTACTGTGCTAGTCTTGTAGTACTAGTCGCAGGCATTCCGTCGGCGACTGCCCAAAAATTCAAAATAAAGTTTCCAATTTCCTAAACCTGTTGTAGCCCAGCTACTGGCTCGTCCTTTCCTATAAAACTTCCCCTGTGCAACACCATTATGAATCTTAGCGACCTGAAGCAACAAACCGTTCCCGAACTGATAGACTTATTAAAATCAATGGGGGGCGACCACTCTTCCCGTATGCGAAGACAGGACATCATCTTCAGCATACTTAAAGCTCAGGCAAAGAAAGGCGAGGATATTTTTAGTGAAGGCGTTTTAGAAATATTACAGGATGGATTCGGATTCCTACGCTCGGCAGACAGTTCTTACCTCGCGGGGCCGGACGATATTTATGTTTCACCGAGCCAGATTAGGCGTTTTAACCTGCGTACCGGTGATACCATTAGCGGTAAAATTCGGCCACCCAAAGATAGTGAGCGTTATTTCGCCCTGCTCAAGGTTGATGAAATCAACTTTGACCTGCCGGAAAATGTCAAACACAAGGTTTTATTCGAAAACCTGACTCCGTTGCACGCCGAAAGCCGTCTCAAGCTGGAGCGCGGAAATGGCAGTACCGAGGACATCACGGCGCGTATCATCGACCTGGTGTCACCGATAGGTAAAGGCCAGCGTGGCCTGATAGTATCGCCCCCTAAGGCCGGTAAAACGCTAATACTACAGAATGTCGCACAGAGCATCGCCAGTAATTATCCCGATTGTTATTTGATTGTTTTGCTGATCGATGAGCGCCCTGAGGAAGTCACTGAAATGGCGCGCATGGTCAAAGGTGAAGTCGTCGCTTCCACTTTTGATGAACCGGCCAGTCGCCATGTTCAGGTTGCTGAAATGGTGATTGAGAAGGCCAAGCGCCTGGTAGAGCACAAACGTGACGTCGTCATATTACTTGATTCTATCACTCGTCTGGCACGCGCCTATAACACCACAATTCCATCTTCGGGTAAGGTATTGACAGGTGGTGTCGACGCACATGCACTACACCGTCCAAAACGTTTCTTTGGTGCGGCACGTAATATAGAGGAAGGTGGTAGCCTGACAATTCTTGCTACAGCTCTTGTGGAAACTGGCTCCAAAATGGACGAAGTCATCTACGAGGAATTCAAGGGCACCGGCAATATGGAACTCCATCTGGATCGTAAGATTTCGGAAAAACGTGTATTCCCTGCAATTCACATTAACCGATCCGGCACGCGTCGTGAAGAATTATTGATGGACCAGGAAGAATTACAAAAAGTCTGGATTCTACGCAAGTTTCTACATTCTATGGATGAAATCGAGGCGATGGAATTTGTGCTTGGGCGTATGCAAAACAGCAAAACCAATCTTGAATTCTTCGATCAGATGAAAAAATAAACGTGGCTCTGGTTCATTCGTTTGAACCAATCGTCGGCCGTGACCCGCGTATCGTCATTCTCGGCAGTATGCCGGGTGTGGTATCGCTGCAGGCGGTGCAATACTATGCCAATCCCCGTAACGCTTTCTGGGCTATTATCGCCGAACTGTTCGATATTGATATTGATTGCAGTTACCAATCCAGGGTAGCACAGGTCGCACAATTACCGCTGATAATGTGGGATACCCTCAAAGCCTGCCATCGCGAGGGCAGTCTGGACTCGAAAATTCTCAGGCAGAAGATTGAAACGAATGATATTGCTGGTTTACTGAGGCAGCACACAGGGTTGAGAGCCATCGCATTTAATGGAGCCGCCTCCGAAAAGTATTTTATGCAACTTGAAAAACCTCGATTAGCGGAGAACCATCAGCTCGAATTGATTAAATTGCCGTCAACCAGTCCGGCCAACGCAGCTATGAATTTTCAACAAAAACTGGCGGCCTGGCGACAGTTGCTCGACTATATATAGAACGTCGTTTACGGCTTTAATAACTGCTCGCGAATATGCGACAGTGGCGCGTCAGCCTTATAACTAACCCGTTCGTTTTGCAAACTGACCCCCAGTGAAGCCCATAGTGCGCCGAGATCAACCGGTGCCGGGTCGGATCGCATTTCCTCATACAGCGAAACCAGTACTGATACACCAGTCGCAGCGTCTCCCGCTTTAAATACCTGCATTGCGGTGGTGTCGGCCTGCATTGAGTAGCCATCTTTGAGGATTCCACGTAGAGCATCCTGTAAACTCATGCGATTGTCAGTCAATTTACGGATTTCGATGTCGGCCAGTAGGCAAAACATCGCGCCCCCCCAATAGGTGCGTCCCCAGGTAGGCGTGTGATCGAGACCAGCGTCCCCTACAGTCGGCAAGCCCTGAGGCATTCGATTAATGAAACCATTCCAGACAAAATCTTCGGATAACTGGCCCTGTTGCGCACGGGCGATAGATTCTACATAGGTAGCCAGACCTTCGAGTAACCAGCGATTCGAGCGCGGCACATTGGCCATTGCCAGGTGAACCATCTCGTGCACCATGATCCAGTCTTTGCGCAACATTGCTTGATTGATATCTTCGCCGACTACGATGCGTAACCGCGGTGATTCGCCACCAAATGCCTGTCCAAAACGTACCGAAAATCCTCCGGATACCTTGAGGTTTATATCCAGATTATCGACTGGAAACTGACCATAATATTGATGAACGGTTTGCGCCGAATATTTGATCCATTCCAGCAGCAGGTCTTTTTTCGACAGTAAAACCCTGTCACGAATACTGATATCGAGTTGACTGCCATCGATTAGTAGGCGGAAATTAGTATTATCTATTTGCGTTACAGTTACATCGGCCACTTCGGCCTGCGCGTTGATTGAACCGAAGATGAAAATCACCCACGACACTAAAACACGAACTGACATTAGATCGGAACTCAATGGATTTGAATATAACAGTGATAAATGGGCCTGTACCTCAATAACCGGGGTATTCGTTTTGACTGCTTATACAGTTTTCAAACCACCGATGTGACTACAATTAAATGGCTAAGTTCAGCTTCACAATAATTTATGGCTGCGATGTTAGTCCGGTGGATCGCTTTCGAATCGGGGTGCAAGTGGCACAGCATCGTACCATTCGGCACGATCAGGCCAGTAAATATTATCCTGCGGCCGTATGCCGGGATCTTTTTCCAGCCCGCCTGCCGGGATGATCAGGCGTCCGCTGCTGGCGCTGATATAAGGGACAAGCGAGCCGCAATGGGTACAAAAAGCCTTCGAGATCACGCCGGGTTCTTCGGGGTCGTAGCGTTTAGTCAACTCTTCGCCACTGATCCAGCGTAAACGGTCTTTGCTGGTGAAAATATTGGATGCATGTGCGCTTCCGGTTGACCGTCGGCATTGGCTGCAATGGCAGATATGAAACTGGTCAAATGGGCCGGTAACCGCATATTTAACCTGTCCACACAGGCAGGCGCCGTGTATTTCCTGAGTCATTTTATTTCCTCTATTATTTTTGACTTTCGATCAGTCGCCGTACCACTTCGTCAAAATGTATTTCGTTTACATTGGCAAAAGCGAAGCGGATGAATTTTTCCTGTTGCTGACCAAAATAGCTGCCCGGCAAGCTGATCAATTCAAATTCCTGAATCAGCCGCTTGACCACGGCACGCGAGGGTTCGTCGAATGGATGTTGAATATAGGCAAAATAGGCGCCGGCACAAACCAGTCGGTAATTCAGCTCAGGATTTTCAAAAGCCTTTTTGATCGCCTGAGCTCGAACCTGCAATTCGAGTGATTTTTCAAGTTTCCACTCGTGCAAGTTTTGCAACCCGTATAGCGCTGCCAGTTGTCCCGCATGGGGTGCGCTAATAGCAGTGCAATCCTGTATCTTTTTCAATTGCTCGAGCAGGGCCGATCCGGCTACTACCGCTCCAGTACGATACCCGGTCAGGCTAAACACTTTGGAAAAGCTGTACAAATGAACGAAATTTTCACGCCATTCATCGTGCTTGAACAGATCATGAATTCGAGTGTCGATATCGATAAAATCGCGATAAGTCTCGTCGATTATCAAGGCAATATGGTGCTCACTGGCGAGCTGGTAAAATGCTTCGATGCACTCGGGACTATAGGTTGCGCCTGAAGGATTGTTTGGTGTAACCAGCACGATGGCGCGTGTACGCGGAGATATCGAAGCAGCGGCCTGTTGAGGGTCGGGCATCGCCGTTACAGTATCAAATGACAGGGGTTGTGCCTTGACACCGCGAATCGATAACCACATCAAATGGTTGAAATAACTTGGCAGCGGGATGATGACTTCATCACCTGGCTGGCACAGGGTATCGATTACCGAACAAAACGCCTGATTACATCCGGCGGTGATAACAATGTCATCGGCATTGGCACTACCCTGGTAGCGAGAATTGATGTTATCCGCTAATGCCTCGCGTAACGGCAGTATTCCGCGGATATCGGTATAGCCGGCGCCCTCACCATTACGTATCGCTTCACCGAGGTAATCGCGTAAGGATTGCGGGGGTAAATGCGCTGGCACCGCCTGGCACATGTCGATTAATCGATCAGAACCAGGATTGTTCACCCAGGACCAGGCTTCGGCAATCGGTGCCGGTGCGCAATCGAGAACGTTAGGATTAAAATTCATTAGTTATTTATCAAGTCTATTAGCTGATTATCGATTATACAGGCATACGATGAAAATGGATGGATCCTGTGGAATAATAGTAGATTCTAAAATCAGGAAGTTTGCATATGAAATATCTACATACCATGGTTCGAGTACGCAACCTGGAAGAGTCAATGGCATTTTATCGTGATTTACTGGGACTGGTAGAAACAGATCGTTACGAGAGTAAAGCGGGTGAATTTACTCTGGTTTATCTGGCCGCGCCGGAGGATCTTCAGCAGGTCAGTGCCGAGCGGGCACCATTGCTGGAATTAACCTATAACTGGGACGGCGAAGTCTATCAGGGCGGGCGAAACTTCGGGCACCTGGCCTATGCGGTTGATGACGTGTATGCCCTCTGCCAGAAAGTTCTCGACTTGGGTATGACGCTCAACGTGCCACCGAGCGATGGGCATATGGCCTTTTTCCGGTCTCCAGATAATATTTCGATCGAGTTGTTGCAAAAAGGCGATCCGCTGCCAGTCAAGGAACCCTGGGCCTCGATGCAGGTCACAGGAGAGTGGTAACCTCCAACTAGAATGGATCGATAATAATGGCTTTCGAACAAATATTACGGGGTAGTTATTTTTCTATACAAAGTCCGGCCGGAATATTAGACCGCTGGTTAAATTCGTATAGCCACTCTCGCAGTGTTGTATTGGGGCAGAAAAACCTTCGAGTCGAATGGACCGACCGCGCCGAGAAAGCCTTGCAGGCACGATCAGAACCGCTAGTGATCGAAATGCAGCTTTACTTCTCATGCGTGTTGAAAAAACGAGTCCTGTTTCACGAGACTAGTGAAATAGAAACTAAAGACGTAAACGACTCGATGAAAATTGCATTTCGACCGATCCAGTCAGCGGTTTGTAACCCCGAGGACTTCGCCAAGAATTACCCGTTAGGTCGGGTACTGGACGCACCAGCAGCGACTAAAATGATACCTTCGAGATTGCGTATTGATTTCCGACAGGGACAGTGGCAAGGAGAGTTTGGATATCAGGTTTGAACGACTTAATACCCAACATTGATTTAGCTATTTTGTCGGTCTCAAAACGACACCAACTGAATCTTCGATTTTCATGCGGGCAATAGTCTTTCTCTATTGACAGAAATTGCCAGGATCAAAGTGGCTTCGGTCTCGCAATTTCGATAATAATAATTTAATGGGTTTAACGCCTGGTTTATTCGCCTCAACAAAACCTCCTGACGAGATCATTGGCTTGAGTATATGCCGCTTAAAGCTCACAATAAACTCAGCTCATAAACCGTTCGAAAGCGTTAATATGACCTCACAGCCTATTTAAAAAGAGAGTTACCGGTGCGGAATATCACACTGCTATTAGCTTTGGTATTGGTCGGCGGCTGTACGACAACCGGTAAACCCGTACTGGGTGATGAGGCGACTATCGCTCCCGGCTGGTCCCGATTAGCGCAGTCTAGTAATCAGGCGTTACATGATCCTCAGGTCTGGGCGACGTTGCTGGGTGCTGTATTATTGCAGGTGAATGATCTTGATGAAAAATTATCTGATCGGTTACGTAAAGATACACCATTATTTGGCTCAGAACAAAACGCCGATGATGCTAGCGATAATTTCCGATCATTGACGACAGTGGCCTATATATCAACTGCCATGCTGGCACCTGGACCTGAAACACCGGGTGAATGGTTTTCTATCAAGGCCAGATTATTGGGTGCGGAGTGGCTGGCAGTCCAGGCGGCAGGGTCTTTCACTTCCGGGATAAAGCGGCTAACGCAGCGCGATCGACCAAATAACCAAGATGACCGCAGCTTCCCATCAGGTCACGCGACGAGGGCCTCGATTCAGGCCCAGATGGCAAACTTAAATGTTGAATACCTGTCAATCGATACAACTTCAAAGCAGGCGTTTAGCCTGGCTTTTGACAGTTTCGCGGCACTGACTGGCTGGGCAAGAGTAGAAGCAGGTATGCACTACCCGTCTGATGTGCTAGCAGGTTGGGCAGTGGGACAATTTGTGGCGCATCTGGCACGGAGTTTTATCGATCCGAACCAACAGCAGGTGCTGGTAAGGCCGCAGTCAATAAACGGTGGCAGTGGAGTTCAGTTGGTTGTCAGGTTTTGAAATTATAAATCTCTCTGTGTATTCATATTTTTATCAAAATCGAGATCCGAGAATATCCCAGATACGAGAATAATAATGGACCCTGTTTCCAGAATACCAGGTAATGCAGCCCCCGCCTGGTCTTGTTAGCATAGCGGCCATATATGAAAGCCTTCTATTGCAATCAATACATGTGAGTATTCCAATGGATAAATTCGTCAGAGCGCTATTAATATTAGCTATCACTGGTATTTATGGATGTCATTCATATCCGGTATTTACCTCAGGCAGTATCGAAACGACAAGCAAAAACGTCAGTCTAAAAATTGGATTCTCGGACTATGATAGACGCCGGATCTATCAATATTACAATAGCGGCGAGCGGAAAAAGTTACCGCCAGGAATAGCTAAGAAAAGACAGCTTCCCCCTGGCCTGCAAAAGCAAATCAGAGAACGTGGCAGGCTTCCTCCCGGGCTGGAGCGCCAGCCATTGCCACATGATCTGGAGCGAAATTTGAGCCCTGTTCCCGAAGGTCATATAAGATTTAGAGTGGGAACCGATATTGTTTTAATGGATGGCCGGACAAGATTGTTAGTAGACGTAATTAAGGATTTACCGTTTTAATACTGATCTGGCAGGGTGCGGTGCAGTAAAGATAAGCTACCTATTTTTGATAGATCAACTTTAACTGGACAGCGGTAATATGTCTGGCTGCTCTGGTACATAAACAGGAATTCGTTTTCTCGGGAGGGGGATAGAAATGACGGACATTTCAGTTATCGGACTTGGCGACATGGGTAGTGCATTGGTACATACGCTATTGAAAAACGGATATTCAGTGACCGTTTGGAATCGATCTGCAGATAAAGCCGACCCGTTGATTACAGCGGGTGCCACATTGGCTAGTTCGGCCGAAGAAGCAATTTCCGTTAGCCCCGCGACAATCACATGCGTTACGTCGCATGTCAGGACGATCCAGCTTATCGATGGCACGGGAATTTCATTAGAAGGCAAGACTATCATCGAACTCAGCACGGGTGGAATTACCGAGGCAGAAACACTTTCTCGTTTACTATCGGAGAGAGGGGCAGACTGGATAATCGGGGCGATTAGTGGTTACCAGAGTTCTGTCGGTGAAAGAGACCTGGTATTGCTCACCGCCGGCAGACAGGATGTATGGGAAAGATGGGAGAGCCTGATTAAAACCCTGGGTGGTAATTCAGTCTGTGTCGGTGATCAGGCCGGTATGGTACCGACATTATTTGCAGCCCTTTTCACGACTCGGCAGGGGTTTATGTTCGGCATGATCTTCGGTGGGCTGGTTTGCAAAAAAGCCGGGATTTCACTTGAAGCATTCGCCCGTCAGGTGCCTGTCTCCATGGGCGTGTTACCGGGCTATCATAAATATTTTTCCGATACTGTCGCTGATGAGAGCTTCGAAAGTTCCGAGGCCTCGATGACCACCTATGCTGCCGCGCTAGACGATGCGCTTGGGCACCTTCGATGCATTAGGAGCACCGCCGTCTGAGTTACCGAGGCTCCTTAGCGAGCTTGCGCACAAAGGCCTTGATGCGGGTTTGATTGAAAAAGCGCTCACGGCATTAATCCAATTATTTGAAGAAGGCTAGTTAATTCGATATTTTAATGCCAAAAGGGCTTTGACCCCTTATCGCGCTTCTGGACTCACCAGCAGCAAATAAAATGATACCGTCCAGACTTTGCATTGATTTCCGGCAGGTGCAATGGGAAGGGCAGTTTGGCTATAAATTTTGAACGATTCGAATAATTGATGCTTTCGCAATGATCTGGAGTACGCCAGGGTTTATTTAAGATATACCATTAAAACCGTTACTTTCAGAGCAGGGCGCTCTCGCTTATAGCGTATTAAAAAAGATATTTAATTCTCCGGGATCGACGCCTACATTTATCGTTTGTCTGATCGTTTGTTTATTCGTTTGCCTAAAAGTATCAATCCTCCATGCAGATACGACTAACTCGTGGTCACCGGGTCCCAATCCGGTGAATCGAAATTCGCCACTGGCATCGGCACTGACCTGGCGTGTCGAGCGGATTCTAATGCCACTTTCCTGTAACCCCCAGTTCAAAAAAACATCAGCGCCGTCAAGGGCCTGACCGGATTTGTCATAAATACGCCCACTAAGATGGTAGGGCCCCAGATCAATGGTCAGGGTGACTGGCTCACCAGCATCCGGATCGAATTTTAATCCGGTTGCTCTTAATGATTGCTGCCCCCTGGTCGCCAACTGAAATCTTCCTTTTGGAAACCCGACTACGCTAAAACTACCATTCGCATCAGTGATGACATTGGTAGACCTATAATCTATTTCTAGCGTTTGTATAAGTAACTCAATCCCGGTAACTGGTCGACCATATGGATCTGTAATTCTACCCGTAAGTATGCCGAGGGGAATCGACTCCAGGACAATGTTATGTACTTCATGACCGGTTCTCAATTTAATCGGAAATTTGGTGTAGCGTTTAAACATTCCCTGAGGAGAGACTTTTAAAGCATAATCATAGGACGGCTTGAGATCGATAAATATAAACTCGCCAGAACTGCCGGTGATTATAGAGTAGTGTGTTCTCAGTCTGGATGAGTACAATACTACTGTTTCACCTGCAATATTTTCCCCGAATTCAGTTCCCACCCACCCTGATAAGGTGGTGGAATCACTTGCGGTAGTTATATCCTGCGAATCCGCAGCGATCAATTGATCTTTATTGGTCGACTGCACTTCCTGGTTGCCATTGCGAGGACGAATATTTTGACTGTTGGCCTGAATTTTATCTGCTCGCTCTGACCCAAATGCGGCATAGACCGGCTGATTTTGTTCAGGATTCCAATCAGTTAACTGCTGGCTATAAAGCGCCATCATAATTGCCGCTAGACCTATAGGCGAAACTATTGACAGTTTTCGATAACGCGCCATGGGTACATTGTACCGCAGTATTTTACATGGACCGGACTTATCTCCCTCCCACGTTTTTTACAATATAAAACTACGACGTTTCAGGTTCCTGGAATACGCCTCTTTATCTGAATTGCGAGCGCGGCCTGAATAATTGAATCGCATAGCAGCTTTGGATTTTTCCGAGCCGGAAAAATAATAACCGCCGATATCAACTGGGCCACCCTACACTGCATTTAACACATCAACGATTTTAAGTTCGTTATTGACGAGAGTGACTATTCGTTGAAACACCCCTTACATGTCGAACACGACTCAATCAATAAAAACAAAAAAGCCAGATACCAGTAATATTACAACTACCTGATACCTGGCTTAAAGTTACAACCGAAGAGAGCGTGTAACACTAATCCCAGTTAAGCGCACCACCTGTTTGATACTCGGTGACGCGTGTTTCAAAAAAATTCTTTTCCTTTTTCAAGTTAGCCTGTTCGTCGAGCCAGGGCAGGGCGTTTTCTGCACCTGGAAATGGCGTTTCATGATTCAGTTTGTTGGCGCGACGATTGGCTATAAAACGGAACTGCGCGATATGATCAGTCGCACTATATCCGAGAATTGGCTCGGGTAGCAGGAAGTGTGCATATTGAGTTTCAGCAGCTTCGGCCTCTTCCCACATGTGCTGGATGACCTTCGGGTCGAGTTTGACATTTTCTTCCTTGATAATTTGATTGCAAACTCTGATGCCAAACGACGCATGCAATACTTCGTCACGCATAATGTACTGAAATTGCTCGGCGGTGCCTTTCATCAAGCCTCGACGTTGTAACGCAAAAATAGGACTGAAACCATTATAGAACCAGGTACCCTCAAAAACGCCGGCAAAAAACGTATATGCGAGAACAAAACTCTCTAATTCATCGCGATCGTGCAAATCCATATTGGAACGCAGTACCGAATCGAGCCGTTGATTACATAACTGAATCTTATGGTGAATTTCTGGTACGACGCGGTAGCGGTTGTAGATTTCACCTTGATCCAGGCCGATAGTTTCGATGCAATGCTGGTAGGTCCAGGTGTGCATCGCCTCTTCATAAACCTGACGTGCCTGGTAAATTTGCAATTCGGGCGCGGTCATCTTTTCCATCACCGCGAGGCCGATGTTGCGCATCGCCAGAATGTCCGATGTGGTCAGATAGGACAGCACATTTTCATAAACATGACGTTCTTCCAGGGTTAATTTGTGCTGATAATCGTGCACATCCTGAGTCATGTTGATGTCGAGCGGTGTCCAGTGATTTTTGTTCGCGTTTAAAAAATACTCCCAGGCCCAGGGGTATTTGAACGGCGCAAGCTGGTTAATATCGGCGAGTCCATTGACTACGCGTTTATCGTCAGCATTGATCGGTTTGGCGACGACCGGGCTGATTACCGGTCTTTGAATATCGTCAGAGTCCTCTCTTACACCTGGGGCGTGGCGCAGTTCGAGATCAGCAGGCCTGTTACCAATAGATCTATTCGACGATTCGGCACTGCTCACTGAAGCCTCGAGGTTTGGTTCAGGCATCCTCGGTGCTGGTGGTGCTAACGGGTTATCCCAATTTAGCATCTACTATCTCCTGCTTTAATCATAATGTTGTTGGCTATTGGCATGCGTCACAATCCGGATCGAGGACAGAGCAAACTTTTGGTTCGGCTTCGAATGGTTTGGTTTCTGGCGTCTGCGTGGCTGATTTTTCTACCGCCGTGGCACCGAGTGAACGTAAATAATAAGTGGTTTTCAATCCACGCGCCCATGCCAGTTTATACAGGTTGTCGAGTTTTTTACCGGAAGGCTCGGCCATATACAGATTTAGCGACTGGCCCTGATCGATCCATTTTTGACGCCGTGAAGCAGCCTCAACCAACCAGCGTGAATCTATTTCAAATGCGGTTGAATAGATTTTCTTCAACTCATCGGGTACACGGTCGATGCTCTGCACGCTACCGTCGTAGTATTTTAGATCGTTGACCATGACATCGTCCCAGATGCCATGAGCTTTGAGGTCATCGACCAGGTAGGGATTAACGACGGTAAATTCACCCGAGAGATTTGATTTGACATACAGGTTCTGGTAAATCGGCTCGATTGACTGACTCACGCCACAGATATTAGAAATGGTAGCGGTCGGCGCGATAGCCATGGTATTTGAATTACGCATGCCTATGTTCATCACACGTTGGCGCAGGCTATCCCAGTTCATGCAGGCGCTGTTGTCCTGTTGCAGGTAGTCTCCACGCGCGGCTTTCAGCTTGGCGATAGAGTCGATGGGTAAGATACCCTGACTCCAGAGTGACCCCTGGTAACTGGAATAGACACCGCGCTCGTCGGCAAGCTGAGTCGAAGCCTGGATGGCATAATAGCTAACCGCCTCCATAGACTGATCGGCAAATTCGACAGCGTCTTCTGAGGAATAAGACAGGTGTTGTTTGTAAAGCGCATCCTGGAAGCCCATGATGCCGAGCCCAACCGGACGGTGTCGCAAATTCGAAGTGCGAGCCTGCTGCACACTGTAATAGTTGTAATCGATAACGTTGTCGAGCATGCGCATCGCGGTGTTAATGGTTCTTTCCAGTTTTTCCAGATTTAAACCATTTTCGTCAACGTGTTGTGGCAGGTTGACCGATCCGAGATTACACACGGCTATTTCAGTGTCCGATGTATTCAAGGTGATTTCGGTGCACAGATTGGATGAATGCACCACGCCGGAATGTTGTTGTGGCGAGCGAATATTGCAGGGATCTTTGAAAGTCACCCAGGGGTGACCGGTTTCAAATAACATGCCGAGCATCTTGCGCCACAGATCGACAGCGGCGATGCGACGGAAAGATTTTATTTCGCCGCGATCAGCCCTGACCTCGTGAGCTGCATAGGCAGTTTCGAACTCAAGACCATATAAATCGTGTAAATCAGGCACTTCATCAGGAGAAAATAAAGTCCACGGCTGCTCTTCTGCAACGCGTTTCATGAACAGGTCTGGAATCCAGTTGGCTGTGTTCATATCGTGCGTGCGGCGACGTTCTTCACCGGTATTTTTACGCAGGTCGAGGAAATCTTCGATATCCAGATGCCAGGTTTCCAGGTAGGCGCACATAGCGCCCTTGCGCTTGCCACCCTGGTTCACCGCGACCGCCGTATCGTTAGCCACTTTCATGAATGGCACTACGCCCTGTGACTTGCCATTAGTGCCTTTGATGTGTGACCCCATAGCGCGCACGCGTGTCCAGTCATTACCCAGACCGCCGGCGAATTTGGATAACATAGCATCGTCTTTGACTGCGCTGAATATACCATCTAAATCATCCGGGATCGTTGTCAGATAACAACTCGACAATTGTGGCCGCAAGGTACCTGAATTGAATAAGGTAGGCGTGCTGCTCATGAAATCAAACGAAGATAATAAACGATAGAATTCGACTGCTCGTTCTTCACGATTGACTTCGTTAATCGCCAGGCCCATGGCTACTCGCATAAAGAAAGCCTGGGGCAATTCAAAGCGGGTGTCGTCATAGTGAATGAAATAACGGTCGTAAAGTGTCTGTAAACCCAAATAGGTGAACTGCAGATCGCGATTCGCTTCCAGTTCCATGCCGAGTTTTTTCAGGTCGTACTTTAATAGCTCTTTGTCCAGTAACTCGAGTTCGGTCGCTTTTTTGATGTAATGCTGGAAATAGTCAGGATAACGTTGATTCATCTCTTCCTGAGTTGCGTTTGGCACACCGTCGTCGATAAATGTCAGTGATTCGGTGCGTAGCTCATCGAGCAGCAAACGAGCAGCGACATTGGAATACTCCGGTTCGTGATCAATCAATCCACGTGCACTCATTATAAGCGTCGGGCCAACATCTTTTGCAGGAACACCGTCGAACAAATTTTTCATCGTGTCGGCGTAAACCCGCTCAGGTTTGGTGCTTTCCAGATCTCTGCAGGATTCGTCGATAATGGTTTTCAGGCGAACCGTGTCTAGTAGCGTAGTGCTACCATCTTTATGTTTGACATTCAGACCGATAATTTCGTCGGCATCCTGAATTTCTGGTTCATCGATGCGCTCCTGTGCTCGAGCGTTTGCACGCTCTTCACGATACAACACGTAAGCGCGTGCTATTTTTTGATCACCATTGCGCATCATTGCCAGTTCGACCTGGTCCTGAATATCTTCGATATGGAACGTGCCGCCGCCAGGTTGTCGTCGGGTCAGAGTCTCGACTACCATGTCCGTTAACTGCTCCACTGTTTCGTGTACGCGAGTGGATGCTGCTGCCTGTCCACCTTCAACGGCTAAAAAAGCCTTGGTCATCGCTACCGCTATTTTATTTTTGTCAAATCCGGTGAGCTTGCCGTTACGACGCACTACGTTGTAGTTAGCGCTCAGCGAGCTTATTTGCCCATCACTCACCTTAGTGAGTGGTTTTAATGTGGCCTCAGCTGCCTGAGTGAGCGGTGATTCGATGTTTTGCATTTAAATATTGTTCCGTGATATCAATTTTTAACCCAGTTTGACGGTAGTTTTATGTCCTAAAATTTACTGGCCATTTAATCTCGATTTTGTGAACTGCGTCACACTTTTCGAGTAGTGCCGGTTTAAGGCTTAAATCTGCGCAGTTAATCATTTGGCACTACTTCCGCGTTAACAGTTAATGTAATTTATAACTGTTAATTCCAAGTGGTTGTAATCTTAAGAAACTAAGATACCCCTAACCCGTTTTGTATTCTCATTTCTGATTCAGTAATTATAGACCCAAAAGCCGTTAAACACAATATAATGTGTTTTGGTTCAAGGTCAAGTACATTATGTTGTGTGTGAGTCTGTGGACTATTTGGGCAAAAGCTGTGGATAATCGGGTAAAACTAATGCTGGAGGGCTCTACCAAAGGCTTTGCATTTACTAGCCTTAGAATCTGGGATACCGAGAGAATTAATAAAAATAATCAATCTCAGGTATGTATAAAAAAATTCAATCAACAAGCCCGAATTGTTCGTAAAATTTAGTTCTGAAATGTTTCTACCAGGACGTCAATTGATGTAGTGTAAAAACATCAGAAGACGTTTATGCCGCAGATAGGTATCGACCGATACTAGCAAAACCAGCGGACTGTCGATTCACGAACCGATGCAATATCACTATCGACCGAATCAAGCCAGTGAATTTATGCATATGGCCAGCGCGGTTCATATTACCGATGCCTGGGTAAACAAGCATCAGGTCGGCACTAGCGGTGAACGAGGAATGCCCGTGATAAATTCTCAGGCGACGCAGATACTGGGTGTAAAGGAGTATGAGATGGATGAAATATGGGATTTGGCGGTAGATGTAAACAACGATGTGATCAAGCAATTCGTCCAGCACTAGTACGCCTCTAATGAGATATCTTAGGATAAATCTACTGCTAGTTCAGCACCAATGTCGCCAGTCCGAGGAAAGCAATAATCCCTATCACGTCGGTAAATGTCGTTAGAATAACGCCACCGGCGATCGCCGGGTCAATACCTAATTGGCGCAGCAGTACGGGTATAACAGCACCTGCAAAAGCACCCGCGATAAGATTTACGATCAGGGCAAAACCAATGATGGCGCCGATGTTAAAATTTTCAAACCAGATGATGGAAAACGAAGCTACGACTAACGCCCATACCAAACCGTTCAGGATTCCAATAGAAATCTCCTTTTTTATCAACGATTTATAGTTCGAACTGCCTAACTGACCCAGAGCCAGGCCGCGTATCGCCAATGTCAGGGTCTGCGACCCGGCGATCCCGCCCATGCTTGGTACGATGGTGATCAGAATGGCAAGGGCGACCACCTGTTCCAGTATATCTTCGAAAAATCCGATAACACCCGCAGCGAGAAAAGCGGTTAGCAAATTTATTCCTAGCCAGACTCCGCGTCGTTTGGCGCTGGTCAGTGCGGGAGAAAACAGGTCTTCCTCATCGGCCAGGCCGGCCATACTCATGATCGAGTGCTCGCCCTCATCGCGGATGACATCCACTACATCGTCAATAGTAATGCGGCCAATCAACTTATGTTCTTCGTCGACAATCGGCGCACTGATCAAATCATAATTTTCAAATTCGCGCGCAACTTCGGCGTCTGAAATATGTGCATGCATGGCGCTGACATCGGTGCGCATGATATCTTTTACCAGAACATCAGGATCGTTGGTGAGCAGGTCGCGTAAATACAATGCCCCGAGGTAGTGATCATGACGATCAGTGACAAATAGCTGATCGGTATGATCGGACATCTCACCGCGAATACGCAGATATCGCAATACTACATCCAGAGACACATCGGCGCGGATCGTGATCTGGTCGATATTCATCAATCCACCGGCCGTATCGTCGCTGTATGACAGAACCGACTCCAGCTTTTCACGTTTTTGCGCGTCCAGAGTATGCAGGATTTCGACCAGCTTATCGGTCGACAACGAGAGGATAATATCCGCCTGATCGTCGACATCGGGCAGGGTGTCGATAATTTTTGCGATCTCTGTCGAACTCAGCTCCTTGAGTTTGTTATCACGTACCTTGTCACCGGTTTCGAGCAAAACCGCACCGAGGCAGGCAGGATCAATCTGGGGCCAGATTAAATCGCGTTGCTGAGAAGGCAGGGAGTCAAGTAAATTGGAAGTTTGAGCAATGTTTATACCATCGAGAATTTTTGCAAGCGCAGTAATATCCTCGGTTTCCAAAGCCACCGATACGTCCTGGCGTAGCTGTTCGATATCGTCTTCAATCATAGTTCTGATTGTCGTTTAAATCGCGAGAGTGTACCAGACCGATCTTCAGGTCGTTTAACCTAGGAAACGCAGTTGGGCGCGAAAAAGACGCGTTAGGCAGCTCCTTTGCATCCTGCAAACACTGCATTAGTGCATCCATGCACGTCATATTGGCGCGTAGTGCCTGTCAAATAACTCGTAGTTACCTACATGGACGTAGGGTATGCAGATAATGCAGGAGCAATTACCTGTCACCTTATTGGTGATGAGAAGTTATTTGGTTTTCTAGTGATGCGGCACTCCGATGCGTCAAGAGATTGCGCGGACTTTCGTGATCCAACTGCGTTTTCTAGGATCACGGTTCTGATTGTCGTGTAAATCGAGGGAGGGTACCAGACCGATCTTCAGGCCGTCGAAACGATATTGCAGATGGGCGGGGATTAACAGTTAAATAAAATCTGAACCTTCGGACTCAGATAAGATCTATTCGGCTTCGTCAAACCGATTATTAATCAGTTGAAGTATTGCTTCCATGCATTCTTTTTCGTCGTTACCGTCTACTTCCAGTTTAACTTCAGTACCTTTGCTCGCTGCCAGCATCATAACGCCCATAATACTTTTGGCATTCACGCGGTCGCCCTGTTTGTCGATAAATACATCGCTTTCAAACTGACTTGCCTGGCTGACCAGTTTAGATGCCGCTCGAGCGTGTAAACCGAGTTTGTTGATTATGGTGGTGGTTTCAGAGAGCATTTTACGATATCACCTTCGAAAATAAACTATCCATGAACGATGCCTTTTCTAGCGCCTTCGATGGCCGTGACTACGAGTTGCCTGAGATCCTGCTGACTATAATTGAGTGCTCTCAGTAACATCGGCAAATTGACTCCACTGACAACCTCAGCGTCTAAATCATTAGCAAAATAACGCGCCAGATTATTAGGCGTTGCGCCATAGATATCGGTAAAGATTAATACACTTTGCTTCGAAGTAAAATCGACAATGGTATCTCTGATCTGGTCTGCATAAGCACCCAGGTCCGCAGGGTCGAGTTCAGCAGGTATCGAGATAGTATGAATCGGCGCTAAATTAATTCCGAGGATGGATCTTGCCGTGGCGATCAATTCTTCGCCTATTCGATTATGCGTAATAACCAATAAACCGACTTTCATGCTAGATCCCGATGATGCACCGAGGCATTAAATTGATTTTTCTGCAATTCATCGGCTATTTTATCGACCAGGTAGACTGATCGGTGCTGGCCACCGGTGCAGCCAATTGATATGGTCATATAACTGCGGTTTTCCTCTTTAAAACAGGGAATCCAGGTTTTTAGAAAATCATTAATAGACTCGGCCATGGAATTTACCATGGCAAAACTTTCCAGGTAATCTATTACAGCCTTATCTCGGCCAGTGAGTAACTGCAGATCGTCCTCCCAATGCGGGTTAGGCAGGCAGCGGACATCAAAAATATAGTCTGTGTCGGCAGGCAGGCCGTGTTTGAACCCAAAGGACTGGATCAATATCGACAGATCCTTGCCACCATCAGGCAATAATCGCGAAATGATGGTATGACGTAAATCGTGCACATTGAGGTTGGAAGTATCAATCTTTAAGTCGGCACTGGCATAAATGTTACTCAGCAGATTCCGCTCCAGTTCGATGACTTCGATAAGCGGCAGGCCCTGCTTCGACAGCGGGTGTTTACGACGAGTTTCACTAAAACGGCTAACCAGTTTTTTGATATCCGCAGTTAGAAATAAAACCTGCGTGAGGATATCGCGTACCCTGATTTGATTGATTATCGTTTCAAAATGATCCATGTCGTCAACACCACTTCTGGCATCGATGGCGACAGCGATTAAGTCGTATAGCGCGGGTTGGGAATTTGTCATTTTATCGATAAAGTTCGGCAGCAAGCCGACGGGCAGATTATCGACACAAAAATAGCCGGCATCTTCCAGCGTATGTAATGCCACTGTTTTGCCGGAGCCGGACAGGCCGCTGACGATAACCAGTTTCATCGACTGGCCTCTTCCTTATAAGCGAGGTAACTGTAATCGGTTATAGCGATTGCTGATTCTCCCTGATTGCCTGATTTTGTCGTTTAATAAAATCTTCGGCGGCGTTATAACCATTAATATTCAACAGGTGATTACGAGCGGCCGCTTCTACCAGGATCGCGAGATTTCGACCTGGGGCTACGGGCAGGGTGACCTCGGGGATTTCCAGCCCCAAAATATTAACTGTTTTCTGGCTGTCTCCGATTCGATCAAACTGAGTCGAATTTTGCTCGGTAAGCTGCACCATTTTTACAATTAATTTTAACGCCTTGTTTCTTTTCAGCGCATTAGCGCCGAACATAGCCCTGATGTTGACTATGCCGAGCCCGCGAACCTCCATGAAATCGGTCAGTAAATTCGGACTACTGCCATCTACGACATCAGGCAAGACCCGCGTAAAATTGGTTATATCGTCTGATATTAAACGATGCCCTCTTGAGATTAGCGCCAGCGCCAGTTCGCTTTTACCGACGCCGCTTTCTCCGGTGAGGAAAACGCCGAGGCTATAAACCTCTAAATAAACACCGTGCTCATCGGATTGCTCAGCTAAAACCTGAGACAGGTAATAGCGCGTATTGTCGAGTAATTCTGAATCGTTCAGGGCTGACCGAAACACGCAGATATTATTACCTTCACACTGGCGAATCATTGGCGCAGGCAACTCGTTACCGAGACTCGTTATGATGGCGCTGACAGGTCCCTGAAATAACGTTTTTAGCAATTTAGTCTGTTCGTCTGGACTTAGGCTATTGATGAAACGTGATTCCTGGTAGCCGACTACGACAACGCTCGAAGTTCGAATGACATTAAAATAATCGACAGCTTCGTAGGTATCGCTGGCTAGTCTGGAAAGTTTAATTTCACGATCAAGACCGATCTTGGCAGAAGAGAATGTTAACTGTAGTTTCGGTTGATACTGATGAAAAAAATCGCGAATTAGAAGCGCTGGTCTCATTACTCAGCCGAATCAATGATACGAGCGACTTCCTCGCCAGAGCCAGCATTTCGTATCGCTTCACAAATTTCACTCTGTGAAAATATTTTCGCCAGCGAGGATAAAATTTTTAAATGCTCGTCTGTTGCGTTTTCGGGAATGATAATGGCGAATACCAGATCAACCGGTTGATTATCTGGTGCCTCAAAGTTGACTGGTTGGTCGAGCCTGATGAAGCAGGCAATCGTAGTATCCAGGTTAACCAGGCGTGCGTGAGGTATTGCGAAGCCCTTGCCTAATCCAGTGCTACCGAGTCGTTCGCGGTCGAGTAAATTGTTAAACAGCGCTGCCTGAGGCAGGCTG
Organism: uncultured Gammaproteobacteria bacterium; assembly: GCA_964196115.1. Classification (GTDB taxonomy): domain Bacteria; phylum Pseudomonadota; class Gammaproteobacteria. Next base: position 10,346 of record CAXMRQ010000063.1, on the reverse strand, counting down.
AACTGAGTAGCGACGGTGTTGGCAATAAATTCGAGAAGTCTTTTTTTACTCGATATATCTGCGTCGATAATAATACGATCTGGAGACAAAAGTGCTGAAATTGTCATGAATTGTAAAACGTAAAATCCGGATGTCGTGGTTGTGGTAATCTATTATGCGCGAATCTTATCCAAATCGATCGAGTATGCAAGCGCTATTAAAAAAGGCGGAGCTTCGAGTCACTCCGCCTTTAAATTACGCTACTTCGGGCATCTCACCTTTGATACGATGATTTTTTAACTTTTCTTTGTGCTTTTTACCCTGTCGGTCTAGTTTATCTACGAGCCCATCAATAGCGGCATACATATCTTCCTGTACATCGTCAGCATGCAAATTATTGCCGCTGACATGTAAGGTGGCTTCGGCTTTGTGGCGAAGCTTTTCTACGGTTAGAACGATATGTATATCAAGCGCCTGATCGAAATGTCGATCAAGTCTGCCAACCTTTTCGTTGACGTAGTTTCGTATTGAATTCGTGATTTCTACGTGATGACCGCTCAAACTTACTTGCATCAGTAACCTCCTTAGGTTGCTGGGTCCACATTGCTGTGGATCGTTAATGTCTCAGAAGAGACGTTTGCGTTCATTAGATGGTGGGATATGCATCGCTTCGCGATACTTTGCTACGGTTCTCCTCGCAACATTGATACCCTGGTCACCTAACAAAAGAGCTATTTTATTGTCGCTTAACGGTTTTTCAGGTCGTTCGGCGGCAACAAACTTTTTAATGATTGCACGAATCGCAGTCGACGAGCACTCACCCCCATCTGACGTACTTACATGACTGGAAAAGAAATATTTGAATTCCAGTATGCCGCGCGGCGTGTGCATATATTTTAACGTAGTCACCCTGGAAATAGTCGATTCGTGCAATTCAAGCAATTCCGCGATATCACGCAACACCATCGGTTGCATCGCTTCCTCACCGTATTCGAGGAAGGCCTGTTGTCGTTCGACTATGGCGTTGGCCACCCGCAGCAGGGTTTCATTGCGGCTTTGTAAACTTTTAATAAACCAGCGTGCTTCCTGTAAATTGTCTTTCAGGTAAGTGTTTTGTGCACTATTATCACTTCGCTTAATCAGGTCAGCATATTGGCTATTAACCCGCAGTCGCGGTGCATTTTCAGGATTGATACTGACCTGCCATTTGCCTGAATGCTTAGCGACGTATACATCGGGAATAATGTACTGAGCATGACTTTCGCTAACCACGTGACCTGGATGTGGATTGCTGGTTTGAATTAGTTTGATAATTTCTGCCAATTCGGCATCGTTAGCCTGAAGGCGTCTTTTCAGCAGGGCGAAATCGTTACTGGCTAGATGTTCTAAATATTTGTCTACCAACGCCAGTGCTTTGCTCAGGTGTGGCGTATCGGGGTCCAGCTGACTCAGTTGATTGGTCATGCACTCGGCCGGGGATCTGGCCGCAACTCCGACAGGATCGAAGTGTTGTATAAAATGCAGCACAGCCTCCACTTCATCGAACTCTATCTGCTCGTATTGCTTCTGCAAACCGGCATGAATATCCTCAGCGGATTGATTCAAATAGCCCGAGTCGTCTACAGAATCGATGATCGCAATGCCGATTTCATGATCCATTTCAGTCAAATGGGAGCAATTCAGCTGCCATAACAGGTGTTCGTTGAGTGCGTCGAGAGCAGGTGCCTGGTTTTCAAATAAATCGCGATTATCATCGCTTGCAGTGGATGCCTGAGTGGGGGAGTTGGGGATATTATCGTAGATATCACCCCACTGGCTATCGGTTTCGAGCTCGTCGGGTAAGGTTTGCTCGGCGCGATTTTCACTGACCGAATCGGCGGCTGTTTTGATTTCGATTTGGTCTTCGCCGTCAGCCCCATTGGTTCGGGGTGGCTCGGTATTTATGACAGTTATTTCGCCCAGATTGTCCTCCTGCTCCAGCAGAGGATTGGCATCCAGGGTTTCCTGTATTTCAGCCTGTAATTCCAGGGAAGACAGCTGCAATAATTTTATTGCCTGCTGTAATTGCGGCGTCATCGTGAGGCTTTGACCTATACGCAGTTGCAGGCTTTGCTTCATCGACCGGGGGTTTCCTGGTATGAGATTCTAGAAAAATTTTTATGTTCTCCCATAAACACTGTTATAGCCTAAAATCCTCCCCTAAGTAAATCTTTCTGACGATTTTATTTTCGAGTATTTGCGCAGGCTCACCATCGGCGAGTATTATGCCTTCCCCCATAACGTAGGCGCGGTCGCAAATGCCGAGAGTTTCACGCACATTGTGATCGGTAATGAGTACACCGATATGGCGATTAGCCAGTTGTCGAATAATATTTTGAATCTCAATAACCGAGATAGGATCGACCCCGGCAAATGGCTCGTCGAGCAGGATAAACTGCGGTTCGTTAGCGAGTGCACGTGCGATTTCTACACGACGACGTTCACCGCCGGAAAGAGAAATGCCGATGCTTTCGCGAATATGGGTGATCTGAAAATCTTCCAGCAGGCTTTCCAGTAATTGCAGTTTTTGTTGTTGGTCGAGGTCTTTTCGCAGTTGCAGCACGGCCATGATATTGTCTTCGACCGACAGGTTTCGAAACACTGAAGCTTCCTGTGGCAAATAGCCGATACCCTGTCGGGCTCGCTGATGGATAGGTAAATGATCTATCGCATTACCGTTAAGTAGTATGCGGCCTTTATCGTTATTGATCAGGCCGACAATCATATAAAAACAGGTTGTTTTACCTGCTCCATTAGGGCCCAGCAAGCCAACAATATCACCCCTTTCGATGTGCAATGAAACCGACTTAACTACTTCACGACCATGATAAGATTTAGCCAGTTCATTAGCTTCAAGACGACCCGTCGATATTTTTTCTGATATGGGGTTTGAGCTTTCCATCACCGAGCCGGATATTTTAGGGTTGTTTAGGCTGAATCAGCATCCTGACTCGATCATCGGCTGCCGAACTGCCAGCCTGTATACTGTTGGTATCGGTATTGACCTGGATGGAATTACTTTCGATGGTATCTCCCTTATGGCTAAATCGAGCCTTACCAGATAACACTAATATTGACTCTGACTGACGATATTGTAATAACTCCGCCTGCCCCTTCAGTTCCTGTTTTTCGTCGTCGAGTTGGCGAAAAGTAGCAGGGGTGCCGGTCATTTCCATTAGGGTCAGTTGTTTCTGCTCGTCAAAGTGTAGTGTTAGTCGATCACAACTAAATTCGAGACTGCCCTGCTTGAGGCGCACGTTTCCGCTATAGATACTGATATTTTCCTGATCACGAACATCGAGGCTATCGGCTTCGACATTAATGGGTTGTTGCCCGTCGTTAGACAAGGCAAACAATTGTACCGGCAGCAACAGGAATAATGCAGTAGACAGAATTATTTTTAGTTTAACTTTCTGCATGATAATAAGTTGCCCTGGTGTTTTTCAACGAATAGGATTCATTGCCTAAATCAAATACAGCATTTTCACCACTAATTTTAGCGCTGTCGGATTCAATCACCAGCTTCGAATCGATTATTAGTAGATCCTCATCGGGTTTGAAAACCATGTTTTCGGATCGAACCCGCATTGAGTTTGCCCCTAGTTTTTGCAGCAACACGTTGTTGTCAAGTTGCAGCCACTCTAGTTGATGGAGGATATTGCCACTCAGGGCTTCTACCTGCCAGTCGCCACTCTCACGATAAACTCGAATCACCGGTTGTTCGATGTGGCTGATGTCATCCTTGATAAAATGCTCCAGATAGGCACTTTGTAACTGGTAGTTCAGATTGCCGGTATTATCGAATACGCGAAAATTCATCTGGCTGAGGAAAAAATCGATATCGGTCGGTATCTCCAGTTCAGGCCGAACCAGGGTATCCTTTGAACTTGCTTCATATATCCAGCCCACGGCGACTGCACCGAGCACTGCGATAATGAGCATGATGAGAGTCAATGGCCTCATTACCGATACAAAGCCCGATTGTTTTCGAGAAATTTCTGCGCATTTATTTCCTCGATTGGCTGGAATATTAATCACCCGATAAAGTCTCTTACACCACACCAGCTCTTAATAAATCATGCATGTTTAACGCACCCTGAACCAGCTGGTTTTGATCAACTACCATCAGCGCGTTAATTTTGTGTTCGTGCATAATATTCAACGCTTCGCTGGCTATACGATCAGCTTCGATGGTGATGCAATCAGGGGTCATAAAGTCCTTCACCTGAGCGGTTTTGATATCGGGCATTTTTTCGAAGGTGCGCCGTAAATCGCCATCGGTATAAATGCCTAGTAGTTGCCTGCTATCAGGGTCGATAACGCCGGCCATGCCGAGACCTTTTCTGGTCATTTCCAGCAATGTTTCATTCAAGCTGATATTCGCCGGCACCAACGGAATCGCGTCACCGGTGTGCATAATATCGCTGACACGTAATAACAGTCGACGCCCGAGGTTTCCGCCGGGGTGCGACAGCGCAAAATCCTCTTCAGTAAACCCGCGTGCCTGTAAAACAGCTATAGCCAGCGCGTCACCCATCGCCAGTGAGGCTGTAGTACTCGAAGTAGGCGCGAGACCCATCGGGCATGCTTCCTTGCTAACACTGACATCGAGATTAATGTCCGCGACACGAGCGAGGGTTGACTGCGGGTTGCCGGTAAGGGCAATCAGCGGAATTCCGAGGCGCTTTAACAAAGGGAGTAAAAGCGTAATCTCACTGGTTTCGCCGGAATTGGACAAGGCAATAAGCAGATCCTTCGCAGTGATCATACCCAGGTCTCCATGGCTCGCTTCACCAGGGTGCATAAAAAATGCGGGTGAACCGGTGCTTGCCAAAGTGGCGGCAATTTTATTACCAATATGGCCTGATTTGCCCATGCCGGTTACGACGATACGGCCTTCGCAGCCGAGTAGCATTTCACAGGCGCGATGAAACGACTGATCGAGACGTTGCATCAGAGCGGCGATAGCCTCCGATTCGGTTTTTAATACCGCCAGACCCAGCTCGATGTAAGCGTGCTCGGTCATGCTATGCGTTACCTGCCATTACTCCATAATACAAATATAACTGGTAAATGACAAAGCCGGCCAGTAGCCAGAAGCCCTTAAATCGAGAAAGACCTTGTGATGCTGTCGGAAAATACGACAGGGCATATAATAATAATGTAATCGCAATGACAACCGGTAAATCCCGGGTCACCGCTAAATTGTCGATGCTGAAGCTGGTGATAATCGCCGGGATACCGACTACTGCCAGGGAATTGAACAGATTGGAACCGACAATGTTACCGATTGCCAGATCCGGCTCACCTTTTTTGATACTGGCAATTGAAGCAGCAAGTTCCGGCAGGCTGGTGCCCAACGCGACAATGGTCAGGCCAATAATCAGTTCGCTGATGCCAAAAGCGTGGGCAACTTCGGTCGCACCCCAGACTAATAGTTTAGAGCTGCCAACCAAAATGATCAGGCCCAATAATACCCATCCCCAGGCAACGAGAATGGTCATTTCTTCCACGGCATCGTCGGTTAATTCGCTTTCACCGATGTCATTTTCCTGAGTCTGACGGTGTGACCTCACCAGATACCCCATCATCACCACGAGCAGGGCGATTAACAACAGTCCGTCGCTAATATCGAGCTTCGCATCCACTAAACACCAGGTCATCACAGCGGTGGCAATCAGCAACAGGGGGAACTCCTGCCTGAGTACTTTTTTGGCGATAGGCAGGGGTGCAATCAGGGCGGTAACGCCCAGTATTAAACCAATATTGGCAATATTTGAACCCAGTGCATTGCCAATTGCGATGTCGGGGGTGTCTTCGATTACGGCGATGACCGATATCAATATTTCAGGCGCAGACGTGCCGAAACCGACAATTGTAATGCCGATAATCATCGTAGATACGCCGAGATGCAGGGCGATGCTGGTGGCGCCGTCGACGAATTTATCGGCGCTCCAAACCAGTAGCACGAGACCGACCAGGATTGCCCCGATGGCGAGAAGCATATTAATAATTTCCGATCAGAGCGGGCGGTTGCCGGGAGATCAAAATTCTGCTGTAGAGGTAAACAGGCCGACCCGTAAATCGCGTGCGGAATAAATTTCACGACCATCTACTTCCATTGAAGCATCACCAATGCCCATCACCAGTTTGCGCATAATGACGCGTTTCATGTCGATTCGATAGGTCACTAGTTTTGCGGTTGGCAATACCTGGCCAAAATATTTTACTTCGCCGGCACCCAGCGCACGGCCGTGGCCGGGACCGCCTTTCCAGCCCAGAAAAAAACCTATCAGTTGCCACATTGCGTCAAGCCCTAAGCAGCCCGGCATCACCGGATCAGTCTCGAAGTGGCATTTGAAAAACCATAGTTCAGGGTTAATGTCGAGCTCAGCGATTAATAGCCCCTTATCGTATTTACCGCCATCTTCTGTAATATTGACAATTCGATCGAACATTAACATCGGCGGTAAGGGTAAAAGCGCGTTACCTTCACCAAATATTTCACCCTTGCCACAACGGATTAACTCATCATAGCTAAAATTATGCTGGTCGGTCAGTGGTGTCGACATATGAATTTCTGGAATAGTAAGAACAGGGGTGCGAACACTAACTATTCTGACACAATTATTCCAGCAAAATGTGCTGCTAATTGAACCTCAGCGGCGAATTGAACCGAATCCAGCAAGCCTTTAAAACTTTTAAACCTTTTAAACCTAGGAAAAGCAGTTGGGCGCGAAAAAGACGCGTACCAAAAGTAGGCGCTTTAGGCGAGATATTGGCGCATAGTGCATGTCAAATAATTTGTAGTCACCTTATTGGTGATGAGAAGTTATTTGGTTTTGCTTGGTGCGTCAAGAGCTTGCGTGGACTTTCGTGAGCCAACTGCGTTTTCTAGGATGATAACTGGCTCGAGGAAAACGACTATTATGTTGATGAGTTAGTCGCTAAACAAGTTGAAATTACCAGATTCAGCCAGGCAATTAAGGCGATATTTAGACATTAATTTCTCTCCATAATTTTATTTGAGTGTATCTCTATTCGCTGGCCAATCAATTTTTTATTGTCTGGTCGAATAAATACAGTTTTTCAACCACACACCTACAACAAACATTAATACTGAAAATCCCCGTGTCGGTGCCGAGCGCGGACCGGTTGATTCCGCCCCTGGGCACCATTTCCCCTGATTTTCAATCGGTTACCCTATGGGTGGTACGGGGACTGTCGGTTTTCGTACCTACGGGCGTTCGGGTCGGGTGAATTCTGATTTCTCCATTGCAGTCACCGTTTTTGCTAATACCTTGTCTCTTTACGGTACACTCCGAGCATCCAGTATAAGTCCGCTGCTAGCGAGAAATGCGAGGATTAATCCAGGAATAGCTTTAGAATTAGTGTTCTTCTTGCGCCCCAGTGAGCCGTTGCATAATATCCGATTCCGGCAGACCAGTGATTTCTATTATCTTTCGAGCGGAAGTCTTGCCCGAGATAATTTTTACGCCACCCTTTGGAAGCCCCAGTGCTTGAGCGACAATTTTTTCAACCGCCACGTTGGCCTTACCACGTTCTGGCGATGCAGTAACCCGAATCTTAAGTTCATTTCCAAGCCAGCCAGTGATGGCATTTTGTGACGCACCCGAAATGACTTTGACCAGTAGCTTGAACACAGGCGGAGTTTGATCCGGCTCAGGCATCAGCGCCTACCCAATTCTTCATTAGGTGTCTTCCGTACGCAATACCTTAACTATCGCCATTACATTTTCTTCTCCATAGCCGGATGCTTCGGCCCTTTGTAGCAGGTTATCCATATAGTCCGGAAAATCGGTATTAATGTCGGCGTCTTTGCCCTGTTGAAGCAATGGCTGCAGTGCTGATCGCCATATGCGAAGTGTTGCGGTGGGATTCGAAAAATCTGCCGAATGGATTAGCTCGGCATAATGTCGGAAATCTGAGTGCGGTGGAAACACGCTTGCATATTGATCCACGGCCACTCCTTCGGATTCGCATATCCGAGCACCGTGTGAAACAGCCAGAAACTGGCCATAGGACTCGCACAGCCAGGCCAGATCAAGCGTTGACGCCGCACGAATATTGGCACCCAAATATCGGATGTTGCCGCCGAGGCAGCTTAGCAAGCTGGCTGTTTGGGTATAAGTTTCTTCATTTCCGCAAAGCAGAATCTGTGTCGTTTCATCGCCTATGTCATTTGGGCCGCAAAGTAGCGCACCATCGAGATAGGCGACTTTGTGTGCCGACATCCAGATCTCGGCGTCGCTGGCCTGTTTCGGTGTACCGGTACTGAGTTGAACTACTGTGCGTTCCTTTAATAGCGGTGCAATATTATGGGAGTTGAAAATTTCGGATGCCAGCTGGTAATTGTCGATACAAACCACCACCACCGGACTAGCACTGATGGCGGCCTCAACATCGCCTGCCGCGGCAATACCATCGTCAATAAATGGCCGCATTTTTGCAGCCGTGCGATTCCATACAGTCAGTGAGTGGCTGGCATTTTGAAAAGCTCTTGCCAGTGCTGATCCCATTATGCCTAACCCGATTACAGTAATGTCACTCATGATATCCTCCGTTAGTTAGCTTACTTGATTCGCTTACTATTCCATCCGGCCCCATACTGCGGTGCCCATCGTCGGGCGCTGCTCATTTCGCGCCAGAACCGAGAAATATATGCGCATTTGGTTTGATCGGCAATTCGTCATTACAACAGCTCAACGCAATTTCTACCAGGTTACCAGACGCTTCCGGGCTAGATCCACAGTAGGATATGAAACCGAAAATCGTCCCCGAAATAGGCTTTCTTCGTCTGCGCGGCGTCATCGGCGACGGGGACAATCCGGGCATCACCCCGGAATTCCCGAGGGTTTTTTAATGGGTCTGCTTTTTCTTTATCAAATATCCCTTGGGTAATAATACAAAAAGCTCCCCTTGCTGCTTCATCAGACCCGCCATTTTTTCAGCTTCGTCTCCTCGGCCCCAAAAAACATCAGCGCGAATATGGCCTTTGATGGCGCCACCGGTGTCCTGCGCCAGCATGAGCTTGTTGAGCGGCGACTGTTGTTCGTTCGGCAGTGTGGTCTGCAACCATACCGGTGCGCCTAAAGGAATCACATTGCGATCTACGGCAATACTGCGCTCGGGTGTCAGCGTTACGTTAAGAGAGCCAACCGGTCCGTTTGCCTCGGCGTCTCTAAGTTCGAAAAATATATAGCTCGGGTTCTTTGCGAGAACCTCGTTCAGTCGAATTGGGTTCGACTTTAACCAGTCCTTGATCGTAAACAGCGTGACATCTTCTTTTTCCAGCTCCCCCATTTCAATTAAAACCCTGCCTATGGATTGATAAGGGTGACCATTTTGTCCGGCATAGCCCACCGCTACCGTGGAACCATCCGTGAGCTGAATTTGGCCTGAGCCCTGGACATGCAGAAAGAACACGTCCACCAAACTGTTCACCCACAAGATCTCTGTGCCCTGAAGCAAATCCTGATCGTCATCGAGTTGCGCGCGATCGTAGTAAGGTACCACTTTGTTTCCATCCAGCTTTCCACGCAAACGCAGGTTCTTCAGCTGCGGATAAATACGGCCAAGATCGACAATCAGTAAATCTTTTGGAACACCATATAGCGGGTATCGGAATTCCCCAGACCGATTCCAACTGCCTTTTAACAAAGGCTCGTAGTAGCCTGTAATCAATCCCTGAGTTACACCACCCTCCGCGTAGACTGGCCGAACGTCGAAATTTTTTTCGAAAAATTCCCTGACTTTAGCATCGCTCAGGTCTCCGCTATTTTTTGCGAGAAGGCAGACTCCCTGCCATGGTTCGTGTCTGAGTTTTTGGCAGCTCTTTAGAAAACCGTCCCACACGTCACTTTGATTGTCCGATGCCCAGTTCTGAAGACTTGACCATTCAACCGGGTCACCTATTCCAGGCGGTCGCGTTGTACACGCGCTCACCATTAATGTACAGAATACGAAAATCGATAGGGATTTATGCATGGCGAGATTGTATCTTAGATTTCTATTGATTAGTTATTGCCTTGTAACAGGAGACAGACCAGGTTTAATTCGAGAGATGCGTAACTATTTCTTTAGTTTTAATCGTGGCCTGCCCCCTGTTACCCTGTCCACGGAATTCAAAAATGGTGGATAGTAAACATGGGCAGCGTTAAAACTAACAAAGATGTCATTAAAATAACCATTCCCGCCAGGCATGCTAAAGCGGCATTTGTAAGAAAGCGGCAACACATCAAAGTCATCAATACTCATGGTACTCAGGTCGTTGATTGCTGGGCATTAAATGCCGACAATATGACCGA
>CAXMRQ010000062.1:0-12475 GCA_964196115.1 uncultured Gammaproteobacteria bacterium | reverse complement strand
ATTATTTTCGGTCTTGTTAGAATATTTGGAATTTGCTTTGGCGACCGTTGGTTAATCAGTCTGGGCCTGGCGCAGGCTGGTGAATTTGGATTTGTGCTACTCGGCTTCAGTGTGCAAAATCAGGTACTACCAACCGATATTGCGCAGCTGCTGGCACTTGTTGTCGCCATTTCAATGTTTTTAACCCCCGCCCTGTTTATATTTTTCGATAAGGTACTGGTACCCAGATACGAAGCAAGGCAGACGCCTCGCGACGAAGACAGCATCGATGAAAAAGGAAAAGTTTTCATAGCGGGCATAGGCCGTTTCGGTCAAATTGTGAATCGCTTGTTAGTCGCCAATGGCACCCAGACCGTGGTGCTTGATCACGATGCCGAGCAGGTCGACAACCTACGTAAACTCAACATTAAGGCCTACTTCGGTGATGCAACCCGTGCAGACCTGCTCGAAACGGCCGGAATCGCAGAAGCCGAATTATTAATAATTGCCATTGATGATCGCGAACGCGCACTTGAACTGGTGCGTCATATGAAAAATCGCCACCCTGAGGTTACGCTGCTGGTTCGTGCCTTCGATCAAGTTCATTACTACCAGCTCAAGCAGGCCGGCGCAGAATTTATCGTCAAGGAAACTTATTATTCTGCACTTGATCTGGGCTGCCAGGCACTGATACAGCTCGGTTTCCAGCCGCATCGCGCAGAACAGTCGAAAATGGCCTTTATTAACACCGAAAATCATACCAGCGATGACATGTTTGAAAGCTGGGTGGCATCCGAAGATAGCGGCATGAGCCCGAGTTATCGTGAATTGTTCATGCAACAGGAGCAAGCCCTGCGCGAGGTCATGCAGGGCGAACACAGCCACGTCCATGGCTCGACCGAAGGCAAGTTGAATCCATCACTGAAGATTTACGGCGATGCCATTGCAAATGAATCCGAAGAGCCGAACGGCAATAGCTAAGTCCGACAGATTCCTGGGCGATAGAGATAATGTACGTGATCGATGATTGAATCAAACTATACCTGGCTCCTGATCGCGCTGCACGGCGTGCTTGCTGTGCTGAGCGCCGGTCATGCGCTGCTCTACAAACGCGACCCGAGAGCGGCGCTGGGATGGATTGCGGTCAGCCTGGCTTATCCTCTGGTCGGACCCATTTTGTATTACCTGTTTGGCATAAATCGAATACGTTCTTACGCACATTCCCTCAAAGGGGCTCCCCAAAAGCGCCTCAAAATTAGCTCGGAAAGACCGGGCAAGATCGGTAGCGATAATAGACAGGCTTTACCGCCAGGGTTAAGCGCACGCCCTGAACTCGCCACACTGGCAGCTTCATCCGCGGCCGTCACACATCGCCCGTTGGTAGAAAATAATTCAATTCGGCCCTTTTTCGACGGAGAGAGCGCCTACGCAGCGATGCTAAAGGCCATCGCAGATTCCAGGCATTCGATCAGCCTGGCTTCCTACCTGTTCGCGACAGATCAAACCGGCCGCAAATTCATCGAGGCTTTGAGCGATGCACAGAACCGGGGCGTCAGGGTACGCGTTCTTCTCGATGGCATCGGCGAACTTTACAACTTTCCCCCCGCAGGCCGTTTGCTAAAAAAATTCGGCCTCAGAATCGCGCGATTCCTGCCACCACGGCTGATACCACCATCGATTCACATCAACCTGCGTAATCATCGCAAATTACTGGTAGTAGACGGGCGTATTGCCTTTACCGGAGGAATGAATATCGGCGACCGCCAACTACGCAAGCAACCGAATAATCGTAACGAAACCGCAGACATACATTTTCAATTGACCGGGCCGGTCATCGACCAGTTGCAACAGGTATTCGACGAGGACTGGATTTTTGTCACCAGGGAAGATCGCCCGCAATATTCTCAGAGCTCTAACGGAGAAGGCAATGCTATCTGTCGCGTAGTCACCGATGGTCCTAACGAGGATCTCGGTAAACTTACCATGATTATGACCAGCGCCGTCGCGATAGCACGCAAACGGGTTGCGATTATGACGCCCTACTTTCTGCCGCCGCCGACCTTGATCAATGCACTACAGGCAGCCGCGCTGCGAGGCGTGGAAGTCAGCGTTATTCTACCGCAACGCTCCAACCAACCACCGGTACACTGGGCGACACGAAATATGTTATGGGAATTATTGCAATTCGGAGTACATATCTATTATCAACCACCGCCCTTTGCGCATAGTAAATTATTACTGATTGACGACGACTACGCGCACATCGGCTCCGCCAACCTCGACCCACGCAGCCTACGTTTAAATTTCGAACTGGTGGTTGAAATTTTTGATCGTAAACTGGTGTCGCAACTCAGCAAACACTTTGAGCAGGTAAAATCCACTTCGGTCGAAGAAACGCTCGCCGGTGTAGACGGACGTCCACTGCCGGTTCGCGTGCGAGACGCGATCGCCTGGTTGTTTTCGCCTTATCTTTAGACCAAGCAGATGTCGCGAAAAATCTTTGCAATTGCAACACATGACTTCATTTTTTCGCTATAATCCTACTCTCCTGGGGACGACTTGGCTTCGACGTGGGTCGCGAAACCTGAGGTGCATGTCGAGAATGTAGAAACTCTCGTTAACTCTTCTGCAAATTTATAGTTGCCAACGACGACAACTACGCACTCGCCGCTTAATAACCGGTAGAATGCTGTCCGACTGGAGCCGTGTCTATGCGTCCAGGTTCATTCGTGAACACCCGGGCATCGCTCTCATAGAATCGTGATGGAGGCTCGTTCGGGGCCAAAGCACTAAACAAGTACCGAAACAGCTGTTTGCCTTCCCCGTCCGGCGGGTAGCAAACAGTTAAAATAAAGTCGGAATAAACATGTAGAGCCAATGGCAGAGGGCTTGCGGACGCGGGTTCGATTCCCGCCGTCTCCACCAGTTAAAATAGCCTCACCCTTGTGGTGGGGCTTTTTTATTTGCGGAATCGGTTGGGATGAGGATCCGCGTAGCGGGTGAGATTGACGTGCAGGAAGCACAAATGCAGTGAAGCCCAAGGATGGGCGAGAGCTGCCGAGCTGTCTCTCTACACTAGCCCGGTTGACAACACCCTGCATATATTCCAACCTTGGTAGAACAAACAATTAGAGAGTAATTATGCGCCTACAAACCGCCACCTGGCCCGAGGTAGAGACTTATCTTCAAAACTCGAAAGGCATCATTGTACCAATCGGTTCCACCGAGCAACACGGCCCCAATGGAATGCTTGGCACCGACGCTATCTGCCCTGAAACCATCGCCTATGGCGTGGCCGAGTCTATAGAAGTGCTGATTTCGCCGACGCTGTCCATCGGGCAGGCCCATCATCACCTCGGCTTTCCGGGAACAATTGCCTTACGGCCCAGCACCCTGCTCGCGGTCATAGTCGACGTGGTGCGTTCACTCTATCGCCAGGGCTTTCGATACATCTATTTTCTCAATGGCCATGGTGGCAATGTAGCCACCATAAATACCGCGTTTCAGGAAATTTACGCCCAATCCACCTTCGGCGATGCCGACTTGTCGGATTTGCGCCTGATACTTCGCAACTGGTACATGGCCGAAAGTGTGGGCACGCTGTCGAAAGAAATGTTCGGCGAGCAAGAAGGCAGCCATGCCACGCCGTCTGAAGTTTCATTGACTTTTTATGCTTACCCGGACGAGGTAAAATCCACTCCTATGTCACCTACAATCGCACCGAATGGAAATATTCGTGATGCCGACGATTATCGGGCCCAGTTCCCCGATGGACGTATTGGCTCGAACCCGGCGCTAGCGACGGTTGAAGCGGGCGAGCGTTTGTATAAGGCTTGTGTGGCGGAAGTGATTGAGGATTACGGTCGGTTTGTTTCGGGTTGAATTGATGATGGATTGTTAGGGGAACCGGGTATTAGAAGTGTTGATAAGGGTCGTACCAACGCAACCCGTTGGATAACAAATATAATCGTTTAATACGATACTGTTTTAGAGGCTTAAATGCCTTATTTTATGGATGAAAACACTGCTTTAAGGAGAAAGTATCATGCCCCGCGCTAATCGATACTTTTTACCCGGCCATGTCTGGCACATTACCCATCGTTGCCATTAAAAAGATTTCTTACTGAAGTTTTCTAAAGATCGCCAGTGTTGGCGGTACTGGTTGTTTGAAACCAAAAAATGATTTGACCTTTGTGTTTTAAGTTAACTAGATAAAACCGGTTCTACCGATTTCGTTAAGAATTTTCTCGGCCATTTCGGTGAGCAGGGTTTTTACATCTGAGGGGTTAAAGCTCTCCGTCTTCCCGCTCCAGACCAATTGCTCGCCGTCGACGGCATACAGGTTAGTCTCTAGGTGCACCACAGTATCCTCGACAGCGACCGGATCATAGGATGATCCGTATCGGCCAACGTAGGCATAAAATTCGGTATGTTTACTGCCGGCCGTGGGTCGCTGGTAGCTTTCTTCTTTTATTATCTTCACCGGACGCAACACCAGAACGCCATCGATGTTGCTACCGGCGATCGCCGCTTTGACCTTTTCCTTGTTCAAATCCTCATTACTGGGCAATAGTTTATAACTCCCCGACGACTGAATACCACGTTGCTTCAACGCTTTCAAAAAACCATCTTCGAACACCCGTCGAGATTTGACTGATTGATTAAGACTGAGCACCATTATATTTTTCAATTTCGCATCAAAATCGGGATCTGACCAGTGTTCGACCACTTTTGTGCTAGTACAGGAGGCCAGCAATACCAGACTCAGAATCAGGCAAACATAGATTAGTATTTTTCTCACGTCATTCTCCAACGGGGTATTTATACTGCGTAGTCTAGCGCAGAAATCCAACCAACTGAATCAAAACCAGTGAGAAACAAGGCGTAGTTACTATAGATTACCTATCATTTTCAATGACTATCACGAAGAGAAACCGGTTATTTGTATTGTGCTTAGATAGATATTTATCCTGAATCTCGGGCTTGCTGCTCATTTTAGCCGCCAGCGACAGAATCTCGCTGACATCTTGTCGAGTGACATTGGAGATACTCTTGACCTCCTTTTCCATCCACAGGTGATCAGGGTAGTCCAGTCGCATAAGATAGTCTTTATCCCGATCCTCTTTGCGAATCGCGTTGATAACCAGTCTTCCTCCCGGCGAAAGATTGTTTAACGCTTCGACGACCGGTTCCCATGCCGGCGTGGTATTTATGATGCAATGCAATTTTTCAGGCGCTCTCTGCCTCACCTGCCCAGACAGCCCCCAGTTCGAGGGCAAATTCTCTTTCGTATTCACGCCTGGAAAAGACAAATACTTTTGTCTCAGGGAATCTATATTTCACCATTTTAAGGACCAGATGGCCTGAACCCCCAAACCCGGTGAGACCTAAATTTTGCCCATCTTTAAGGCCAGTTAATCTTAGCGGGCGGTAACCAATCGCTCCGGCACACGACAATTCATCAATTCCAGTGGGACTCGATTCTGTTCCAGGTTGCAAGGCCGCTGTAATATCATTGCCTTCATTTAATTGAAGGCTTCGGTATTGTTTAAATCCCTGACCGAACCCAGTCGATAATATGTTTCGCCGTCATCGCACCGGATTCACGCTGCACCTCCTTTCCTGCCTTAAACATAATCATGGTCGGGATAGCACGTATTGCGTACCGACTGGCAACCTCCTGTTCAAGCTCGGTATTTAGCCTGACCAGACGCGCATTGGGTTCGAGCTTTGCTGCTGCCTGCGTGAAGGCAGGCATCATTACTTTGCAGGGACCACACCAGGAGGCCCAGAAATCCACTACCAGCGGGATACCACTTTTGTTTAAATTTCGATCAAAACCGTTTTTGTTAAGGTCATGCGGTTTGCCATCGAATAATTTGTTTTTACACTTTCCGCATATCGGATGATCGCCCAGTCGCTGCGCAGCAATCCGATTCACAGCCAGGCAATGCGGACATACAATATTGATTGATTCAGTCATGATGACGGCCCTCGTTTGTATCCATGATCTTTAAGCGTTTACGCAAATCTTCAATTTCGTTGAGAAGATCCAGTGCAAAGGCGACACCAGCCGGATTGAGTTCCAGATCGCGTTGCAAACGTAAAGCCCGTGCCACACGCGGGAGCGTAGTGCCGCTAAAACGCCAGGGCAATTTATCTCTGGCCCTTGGTTCCACTATTCCCTCCTCGACCAGCTCGACAATCGCCTGCTGCTCGACCCGACACGCCCGACACAGATCTTCCAGCGTCATTTCCGGTTGCTCATCGAGGATAACGCCTCTTATAGTGACATTTACCTGTTTCGAAATCATCGGCCTACACTCCCATACCGGTTCGAGGATTAAATCCTAGCTGTTTTTCCATTTGACGATAAAACTCGCGTGACGACTCGGTATCTGCAGCCGGTAATACGATGCGTAGTGTGGCAATCAGATCACCAGCCGGGGTACTGGGAATGCCTCGACCTTTTAATCGGAGCTTACGCCCGGTCTGTGATCCCTGCGGAATATTCAGATTTACAACTCCCTTCGGAGTCGGCAGCTTGAGTTTTGCGCCGAGTGCCGCTTCCCAGGGTGCGACTGGCAAGTCGAGATAGACATCCCGACCGTCGACACGGTATAAATCATGCGGCTGGAACTCAATCTGCAAATAAAGATCCCCACTCGGCACGCCTTGCAGGCCTGCAATACCCTGTCCCGCCAGTCTGATATGCTGACCCTCTCGAACCCCTTTTGGAATTTTAAGACTCAGGGTTCGTTCCTGCATTGTGACCCTGCCCTTCGCATCAAGATGGGGAGCATGCAGGGTAATTTCACGGGTCGAGCCATTATAAGAATCCTCCAGGGCAATGTAGATGCGCGCATGATGATCCTGGCCCTGTGTCGGAGCATGGGTCTGAAATCCCGATGACTGTCGGCCAACCCCCCCGTGCGCGCTACCGAATATCGACTCAAAAAAGTCGCTATAAGTAGATCCCACATCTTCAAACCCACCGCTGAATTCAAACCCGGCATCCCAGTCAGGGGGTGGTCGAAAATCCTGTCCCTGCTTCCACTGGTTACCGAGTTGATCGTAAGCGGCGCGTTTTTCGGCATCCTTTAAAACCTCGTAAGCCTCCCCGACTTGCTTAAATTTTTCTTCAGAATCCGACTCCTTGCTGATATCGGGGTGATATTTGCGCGCCAGCTTTCGATAGGCACTTTTGATCTCTGCCTGCGTCGCATCACGCGCGACATCCAATATTTGATAGTAATCCCTGTATTCCATAGCTTACAAGATTTCGTTATCGACCAGGATCAGAATACAACTGAGGATGTTAATAATTTTTGATCTGGATCAACAGCGCTTCGTATATGTTCTCCTTTTATTCAATTTAGTCGTGTTTTAGAATCTGCCCTTTTTCGAGCACCAGCAGCTGGTTTTCTTCAAACGGCGTCCAGACTTCATCACTTAGTGGCACACTCGTAATCAAAGTTAGTTCTTGCGTCTGGTTAACAGTCGGTCTCAGGTCGAGGCCAACGCAGGATATCGAATTTGGTTTTTGATCGCATCGCCTGGTGATGTAATGAAGACCCGGGGGATGAACGCCGTCGGAATGACTACGTCGGGATGAATAGGCGTACAGATACAGACTATCCGAATAGAGGAAGTTAGCCGGACCCATAGTAGCCAGTTGATCGCCAAATGACTTCAGAATTAACGCTGAACGCTTCCAGTCTACTGTATCCACTTCACTGGTAAGTTGTTGCAATAGCCAGCAAAACGCAAATTCAGCATCAGTTTCACCGATTGGAAAAAATCGATTCAGGGTCAGATCCAGATCAAATACAGCTGGCACATTGCCGTTAAAGGCAAAACTATGCATTCGACCATTAAATTCCCGCATAAACGGATGCGTATTTCTGAGTCCGACAGGACCGGTCGTGGCCTTGCGGATATGGGAAAGCACCAGATGACTTTCGATGCCACCTTGTGCCAGAAGATTAGCCAGATTACTTTCACTGGCTGGTCTTGGTTCGCGGAATACATAAGCGTCGTTCTGCTCATAAAATGCCACTCCCCAGCCGTGGGGGTTAGACAGCTCAGCCCTTTGCATCAATTCCTGCAATGACATTTCGAGTGTTACGGGGTACTGCGCAGATACGCCCAGCAGCTCAAACATAAAAAATCTCCCGGTAATTATCGTTATTCGGCAGCCATGTCACATTCGCCGTCACCAGAACCATAGCACCAGGTTCATAAATCCTGGATTTAGTGGCCCTACATCCAGATTTCAAATTACTTGACTGGATTGATGTCCAGTAAGCTTTGCCACAGAACATGCTTCATAAAATATTGACGTAGATCATTTACGTTCTTAGGGTGTTTTTATTTTCATTTGCCCGGCAAAATTTGAGGGTGCCGAATTAACCATAAATTAGCGATATTCCGATTAATACTGGCGTCAATATAGTTACGGCTACATTCGCTGCCAGGTATCGGGGATGTTTTCCGAGGTTTTCCCTGTATTTTAATGCGCCTATAAGTGAATATATTGAAAGCGAAAAAGGAAGTACGGCCATTATTGCCAGAATCGGCAGGTAGCCTGTCAATACGTATAACACTATTATCGCCGCTGCGGCGAATGCAAATATAGCATAAAGCAGATTGCTAAGTTTTATGCCGAAGGCTATCGGGAAATGATTTCGACCCACTTTAGAGTCTGCTTCAATGTCAGGATATTGATTAAGTAACAGGAGATTATTGACCAGTAAAAAAGGGATCACTGCAACCATCCAGGATAAGGCTAAATACTCACCCACTAGCACATATTGAGTACCCACTACCATAACAAAACCAAAACCCACTCCGGGGGCAATCAGGCAAAGGTACGGATATTTATTAATCCATCCGGAATAGAAAATGATCAGTACCAGGCCGACAAAACCAGTCGGAATAATCGCCAGACCGTACTGCCAAATAAAGAAAATCCCAATTATTGAGGTAGCTCCCAACGATGCAATACCGACTACAAGCACGGCATTTGCCATAGATGGTTTTTCCGGTAACGCACCACTACCACCGCTAAACGACGTCTTTATGGTTAACATATCCAAACCCGTCTTAAAGTCATAATACTCGTTTAAGGTATTAACACTAATATGCGCAAATATTGCGCCCAGCAACGCCAGACCTAGAATTGTCAGATTTATATCGGGCTGGTGGGCAACAGCGACACTGACGCCCAAAAATACACAGGCGGGTGTTAACACCAGAAATGGTACCCTGATAGAGCGGATTATTATTATCGAATCCATACGGTATCTGCGTTACGGTTATAGGCTCAAAATTGAACTGATGGGCTAACTAACTGTACCTGATAAATTTTGTTTTTTGCGAATTGCCAATGTAATAACGTAGTTTTTCATCGCTATCGAGGGCAAAAAATCGACGCGCGTATTGGTATACCTCGTCAATTAATTGCGCAGATACCGAATGGTTTTCGATATATAGAAATCCTGAATCCATCGCCACTTTACCCACCTGTTGGGCCACATTGAATTTGGCAACAGGATTTTCGTGCTGCATGGCACCAATATCGACTACTGGCAAGGGGGTAGATCTTCTTCCCGAATGGACATAGCACACCACGTTTTCGAACGCAGTAAGCCGGGCGAGATTTTTTATCGTCATCAGCTGTGCCTTTATGATTTATAACGGTGGACTCTTAAACTGCGATCTGGCAATTTAACCTTCGAGGCACAAAAACAAGGGTATACCCTGTACAACGAAAAAACTAAAATCCTTACTTACATCTATTCTAGAATACTTTTCGGTTTTATCTGTGTTTAGCTCAATTACGAACCGTATTTATGCATTATCAATGCAGTCCTGTTATGATACCTGCATTCAAAGGTAATAGTTAAACAGGTTTGCTTTTTTAATTCGATTTTTGCAGATAAGAAAGCAAGCGCGTCAGCTACTGCATCCGTTGGAAGGCCTGGTTATAGGCCTTTTTCGATTTCCTTCCCATGCCATATTCGTAATAGGTATATTCCATTGTCACCTGTTAAATAACGAATCGTGCAATTTCCCACGAACAGGTCTCTGATCAAATGAGGCTGAGACGCTCAAATAACTATTAACCCTATCTCTGGAAATGCATTTAGCTTTCCGATCCCTTACTTCAATATAAATCCGCGTGATTCGAGAAACCCCTTCATATGCGGTCGTGCTTCCTTGACCAGCATTTCGGATATCTGCTCACTCCAGGCGGTGTCCTTATTCCCGCCGGTGCGGGTTTTGTAATATTCGCGTACCTGATTGTCATATTCGCTAATTGTTCTCGCATCAGAGTCGTCGTTGTAACGATCTTTTTTCAGGATTACCGATAGCGGCAGGCGGGGTTTGACTTCGGGGTTTTGTGCCGGGTAGCCGAGGCACATACCGAATACCGGATAGACCAAATGCGGTAATTCGAGCAGCTCAGTGACCGCCTGAATGTTATTTCTAATACCACCGATATAGGTTCCTTCGATGCCAAGTGACTGCGCAGCAACTAATACGTTCTGCGCGAACAATGAACAATCTACCGTGGCGGTGATGAATTGCTCGGTGAATCCGGACTGCA
Source organism: uncultured Gammaproteobacteria bacterium (assembly GCA_964196115.1). Taxonomy (GTDB): domain Bacteria; phylum Pseudomonadota; class Gammaproteobacteria. Next base: position 1,884 of record CAXMRQ010000062.1, on the reverse strand, counting down.
TTTTCGCGTCGTGCATATCGCAGGCTATTTTATGCCGATTCATATCGGCGCAGTACACTACGAATCGAGCGCAACTGGCGATATAGGCCTGATTACCGGCCAGTTCGACCAGCTTTTCGCGCTTCTCCTGATCCTCAACCTGAATGACGCTACAGGCCTGAATAAAACTTGATGTCGCCGCAGCCTGGCCACAGCTAATCAATTCATTGAGGGTTTCCTGCGGGATTGGCTGATTGGTAAATTTGCGTACGGATCGATGGGACTTTAAAAGCTTGATCACTTCGTTCATGGATAATAATTATCTCTTCGGGGGAATGTATAAGTAGCTGTAGGAAAAAATAGTCTATCGGTAGATTAGAGGTAAAAGGTAACCTTAACCTCTAATCTACCACCTCTACGAGAGTATCAATCAGTTAATAGAATTAATGTCTATATTTTAACCTAAATGCGCTGGAAGCCATTTTGATCTGGCTCCAGCTTCGAGAATATCAACCACCCATGATCCTAGAAAACGCAATTGGATCACGAAAGTCCACGCACCAAAAGTAGGCGCTTTTAAGCGAGCTCTTGACGCATCGGAGTGCCGCATCACTAGAAAATCAAAAAACTTTTCATCACCAATAAGGTGACAGATAATTGCTCCTCGACAATTGCTCCTGCATTGTTCTAATAAGTTACATATCCCTGTAACGATGCATTATCTGCATACCCTACGCCCATGTAGGTAACCACGAATTTTTGACAGGCACTATGCGCCAATATGACGTGCATGGATGCACTAATGCAGTACTCGCAGGGGGCAATGGAGCTGCCTTACGCGTCTTTTTCGCGCCCAACTGCGTTTCCTGGGATAACAGGCTAAACCAGCTTGTCGCGCGGTGTATCTCCAGCAAAAAAAGCCTCGACGTTTTCGACCACACGCATACCCATGGCGATGCGGGTTTCCGTAGTCGCACTACCCAGATGAGGCAGCAACACGACATTTTCCATTTCCAGTAAGGCATCGGATATCGCTGGCTCTTTTTCGAATACATCCAGTCCTGCACCAGCGATTTGTCCTGACTTTAAAGCATCTACCAATGCGGCTTCTTCGACTACATCACCGCGCGCGGTATTGATCAAAAATGCGCCGGGTTTCATCGCCGCGAAAGCGTCAGCACCAATAAGATGATAAGTCTCTTTTCCACCAGGGCAATGTAGTGATACGAAATCAGCTTTAGAAAATACTTCTTCAGCAGACTGACACTGCGTTGCATTAAAGCCAGCGAGGTCTTCCTCACGGGGTGGAAACGGATCGTGGAAGATAATCTTCATGCCAAAGCCATTGGCAGCGCGGGTTGCGACAGCGCGGGCAATGCGCCCCATACCAATCATGCCAAGCGTTTTGCCGGTAACACTGGTTCCCATCATGTGCGTTGGGCGCCAGCCGGTCCAGGATTTGCTACGTACGTGTCTTTCACCTTCTCCCGCGCGACGTGCAACCATGAACAACAGGGTCATCGCCAGATCGGCCGTGCAGTCGGTCAAAACTTCGGGCGTATTGGTGACTGTGAGGCCCGCCGCCTTCGCAGCTTCGAGATCAATGTGGTTAAAACCAACACCATTGCTACCCAGTATTTTAGCCCTGATATTGTCTGCGCCTAATACTTCAGCATTCACCTTGTCACACACGGTCGGTAATACCGCATCCGCATTTCGCAGGGCATCCTGCAATTCGGCCACCGTCATAGAGTGGTCGTCTTGATTTAATTGTGTGTCGAATTTTTCTAGCAATACTTTTTCGACATTCTCGTGCCAACGGCGCGTCACGATGACTTTGGGTTTTGACATTATGAATCCTCCTATTGAGTACTTTAGATTATGGGGCACCTCTAAAAATGCGCT
>CAXMRQ010000061.1:0-6062 GCA_964196115.1 uncultured Gammaproteobacteria bacterium | reverse complement strand
TTGATTGGGTATTCCCATTTACTAAGACTCTAAGTGGCTACATTCAATATTTTAATGGTTATGGCGAAAGTCTTGTGGATTATAATTATGATCAGGAAAGTATCGGTATTGGTATAACACTGTCAGGCTGGCTCTAGAGTGATTCTGAGCAAACTTATCTGCCATTAAACACAGCCTGGGCACTAAGCGGGAGTAGCCAAGCTGAACATGAACGACGGCTTTCGGATAGCAGTCATTCATCACCTTAAAGGGAACTAGTGCTTTCGGCCAACAGCGGTCATTCGACGGGTGGTCCATGAACGACTCTGAAGTGCCCATAGGAGACCCCAGATTTTAAAACAGTCAACAGAGACTGTCAGTCAGAAACAGTCATTGAGATACTATTGGCAAAGGCAAACAGCCGTGCCTTTTAGGAAAAAATTTAAAATTCTTAGTTTCATATTTAGCCGTTGCTCAGTCTGCATCGCAAGAAAGGCGCCAAGAGTAGGGTCAAAGATCGAAAGATAACGGCCAGTGTGAAGAAATTATGTAACTTCATTGAATTCAATTGATATTTTTAAAACTCGAATTAGTAAGCTTTAGTATCATTTCCATGAAAGTCTCCATATCGATGATTAACAACAACAACGACTTTTAACCACAGGTATTTCACGATTCGACGCCTATTTGTGAAGAGACCGCATATTTTGGACAGCCCTCGGTGAATTCCTATTTCATTGCTGATATGTTTTAATCTGCGCCAACTAACCGCGAACCACTTGAGCCGAACTTGACCGAGTATGTTGTACCCCAGTTTCTGGCCTATACCATAGGTATTCTGGTATTTTTTATCGGCGTACTTCTCAATGGACGAATTACTGTTTTAAGGGAGTTTAATATCCCGGAACCTGTAACGGGAGGTTTGATTGCAGCATTGGTGGTTTACACAATTTTTCTTACAGTTGGCACGGAAATTACTTATGAACTCGAGACGCGTGACCGATTGCTGGTCTATTTCTTTACCTGTATCGGTATAAACGCACGCTTTTCCGATTTAGTAAAGGGCGGCAAACCGCTATTAATTCTACTAGGGCTGACAATAGCCTTTATCGCAATTCAAAATGTAGTTGGTTTAGCGGGTGCGAACCTGGTCGGCCTGCCTTCAGCGGTCGGAGTTTTAGCAGGATCGGCTTCGCTGATAGGCGGGCACGGGACCGCTATTGCCTGGGCTCCTGACATTGCGGATTTAGGCATCGACAATGCTCTGGAAATCGGAGTCGCCTGCGCCACGCTCGGTCTGGTGCTAGCGAGCTTGATTGGTGGTCCGATCGCCAGGTACTTGTTAAGACGATACCAGTTATCGGGTTCCAAGACTGAAGCAGCCATCGTGGGAATTTCTTATGAGAAATCGGAATCGGAGTCGATCAACCACATTAGTATCATGGCGGTAATTCTCGCGTTGCACGTATCAATTATTATCGGTTGGTTCGTTCAACAGTACCTTCAATCTTTGGGTTTTAAGCTTCCGCTTTTCGTCGCCTGTTTATTAAGTGCGATCATCTTATCAAACACTCTCCCCAAGGTGTTCCCTAAAATGCACTGGCCTGCAAAATCACGTGCTCTGGCATTAGTTTCAGATTTCTCACTGGGCTTGTTTTTGTCTATGTCGTTGATGAGTATGCAGTTGTGGACTCTGGCTGAGTTGGCAGGGCCTCTGTTATTGATTTTAACGCTGCAAACTATTGCCGCAGTTGGGTTCATTCTATTTATATTATTTCCGTTAATGGGCCGCAATTATCAGGCGGCTGTGTTGAGTGCAGGCTTCGGTGGGTTTGCCCTTGGTGCGACGCCGACCGCAGTCGCGAATATGACGGCGGTTACCAAATCGCATGGGGCAGCACCGATGGCATTTATTATCTTGCCATTGGTGGCCGCGTTTTTTGTCGATATAGCAAATGCATTCATGATTCGCTTCGCTTTAACACTTTAGGAATATGATCTAAGCCTTTGATCCAAAGTACAAATCCTGAGTATAATGATACCAATGCCGTCGACCTATGACAGAATGGCTAATAGAATAATGATCTGTTTCCGAAAAGTATGAAATCGTCGCCAAGGCGTGTTCGTCTTTTCGCTGTGGGTATTTATGATGAACGCTAACAACCAGGACAGTGGTGACGACGACCCCGGAAACACAAATGCATTTTTAAATCCCCTGCTGATTATCGCGCTGTCGATCACCAGTTTGATCGCGATATGGGGACTGGTCGATACAGCCGGGCTCGCCGACATCGCGGCACGTCTCGTTGCCATACAATTTACCAGCCGTGCATGGTTCATCATGTTGGCGGTCTCATTTATGCTGCTAGTCTGCGCCTGGCTGACTGTTTCCCGATATGGTCGGATCAAACTCGGGGACGATGACGACGAACCGGAATTCTCGACCATTTCCTGGCTAACCATGTTGTTTGCGGCAGGTATGGGAGTGGGCTTGCTGTTTTGGGGAACCGCCGAACCCCTCACCCATTATGACTATATCGCCGAATACTCAGGTTCGCGTGAAGCCGCGAGTCAGGCATTATTTGTGACCAACTTTCACTGGGGACTACACGCCTGGTCAATCTATGCGCTAACAGGTCTGGTGATCGCTTATTTCAGCTTCAGGCGCAAGTGTCCTAGCCTGGTCGGGGCTCCTGTTCTCGACACCTTCGGCAAAAACAGAATCACCTGCGTAGTGGCGTGGATGAGCAATTTGTTAGCGATTGTCGCCATCTCCATTGGCGTCGGCGGGTCTATCGCGATGGGTGTGTTTCAGGTTCAGGATGGCATCGACCGGTTATTTGAAATAGAAAGTTCGGGCATGGGACTGACTGTCCTGGTGTTCGTCACTTTGTGTGTCGCATATTTTCCGGCGCTGGTCGTCGACCTGAGCCGAGGCATGGCGAAGTTATCGAATGCCGCGATGGCGGTTGCCTGTGGCTTGATGATTTATATTCTGATCGCAGGTCCAACCCACTATTTGATGGGCGGTATCGTGCAATCGATCGGGGATTATTTTGGTAGCGTACTGGTACACGGTTTCCGCACCTTCACATTCTTCGACGAACGCGTTAACAACTGGTTTCAGTCCTGGACTTTGACCTATATGGTCTGGTGGATCGCCTGGGCACCCTTTGTCGGTGTTTTTATCGCGCGAATTTCCAGAGGAAGAACCATCCGTGAATTTATTTGTGGCGTTATTTTTGGACCTACTATATTTTCCATTCTGTGGTTCGGAGTCTTTGGCGGTGCCGGTATGTACGAGTTACTGCAAAACGGGAGTTCGATCATGGCCGTTGTAAGAGAAAACGTCAGCGGAGTCACCTTCTTTGTATTGAGTAGTTTCCCCTTGCCCCTCCTGACGATATCACTCGTCATAGTGGCCGCATTTCTCTTTATAGTTACCAGTGTTGTGAGTGCCGCATTTGTACTGGGGATGTTTTCGAGCGCTGGCGACCTGAATCCAAGTGTCCAAATAAAGCTGAGCTGGGGGGTGATTCTAGGTGCACTTGGATTCGTGATGATACTTTCCGATAACATCGCAGCAATAAAAGCGATAATAGCTTTAGGGTCTCTCCCATTTGTTTTCGTAATTCTGCTACTCGTCGTTTGTTTATTGAAGACGCTAAAAAAAGAAGTGGCAATCTCAAAATGAGCGATATCGTCGATACTCTGTTGAACATAGAAGTTTTTGTTTTTATCGGGCTTTTATTCTGGCTCTATTTCAAAGATTTTGACAAGTCTTGAAACTGAAATCGATAATTTGATTTGATATATTGGTGTGATTAGCATGAGATATAGCCGGATCATAGTTGTTCTTTGGTTTTTAAGTGCCCTTTTGTAGCGCTGGCAGAAGATTGGTACAGCTTCACGATGGACAATGATCTATTTGTCGGCGACGACAACGGCTACAGCAACGGCTTTTACTTTTCGTGGATTAATTCCGGTACTGGCGAGAATCAGTTTGCACCCCAACTTATGGTGAGGCCCCTGTTGTGGAGTTTGGATTCTATCGCTAGCCTGGCCACTGTCAATTCAAGCACCATCGGGCAAACGATGATTACCCCCAGCGATATCACAGTGGAGGTTCCTGATGAGGACGAGCTGCCCTACACAGGACTGCTGTTTTACAACAGCACCTACCTGTCCGTTCACAAGGGTTTTGCCGATAGTCTGGGTACAACTATTGGTGTCGTTGGCCCCGCTTCGGGAGCTGAAGCTGCCCAGGATCTGGTACATTCGATCATCGATTCACAGGATCCAAAAGGTTGGGATACACAGCTGGACAATGAACTGGTATTCGAGTTCTCGCGCGGCCGCGTTTGGCGAAGCTGGGTTTCCGCAAATGAAGGCTTCGATATTCTATTGGATAGTGAGGCCAGGCTAGGAACATTATTGAGCTCTGTAGAGTTAGGGATTACATTTCGATACGGCGACGGACTTGCCCGCTCCTATCCAACATTGTTGTTGAGCAGCTCAAGAATCACCAATCCAATTGCCGTGAATCAGGGTTGGTATATTTATGCCAACATTAAAGGGGGTTATATTTTCAATCAGATTTTTGCCGACGGAAATACTTACGAGAAAAGTCGCTCGATCGACTATGACCCTGAGAACATTGGTATAGGCCTGGGATTTTCCTATGCCTGGCATGACCTGGCTATCACCTTTGCCATCAATGATTCAAGCATTATCGAAGACAAGTCGAAAGAACAGCTGCAGGACCTGAGCCGCTATGGCACCTTTACCATATCCTGGAATCACTAAGAGTTATTATATTGTTAGGTTTTCACCGGCGTTTAAGGTGTTTCAATGGTTGAATGCATTTGACCGTCATTCCTGATACGGATTACCACTCTTGATGTCTTGTTTTTATCGATATTTACAGGAATTTCTGTTTTTATCTCCCGTCTGAAATTCATGCCATTATGAACCCACGACAGAGTAGCTCTGTTCCTTTTATTCTCCAATGCAGGGAATCCCAACGAGTATTCGCGATAGGGTAGGATAAAGTTGGTACTGACGATTATATCTTTTTCCGGAACTCTTAAAGTGACGTCATACAACGCACTATTCGTATCATTACGGATAATCAACTCATTGATAAATTCGTTTTGATCTGTATTTAAAGCAGCACATCCCTCGAACATAATGGAACATAAGCACAATAAAATTAACCACAACTTATTGTTACCTGCTGAAGTCAAAGCACTCATAATGTCAACGCAATATGATTAATAAATGCGTCGATGATAACCATGAAAAACACTGCTGCCACGAAAAAATAATAAACAGATTTGGTGTTGGGGCTTGTAGTTTAGTCACCGCTGACATTTTAGAGATAACGTTCAGAGTCTACAACGGTCATGATCGGTCTACGGTTTATTTCCATCACAAAAACCATATCGTATAATTAAAGAGCATTAATTACTTTTCAATTTTTTGTCTTTATTATTTTTATCTAACTCTTCACGAAAACCTGCTGCCCAGTCATCAAAAACGCGTTCCACATCTGCCCATTTTCCACTAACCGACTTGCCGTTAAACATACGAGCTCCATCTGCACCGATCACAGCAATAGCCTGTGCCTTATTGTTCATGGTATCGAAGAATTCGGTTTCAATAGAAATACCTCCGGTATCGTATGAAACTCCATAAGAAACAAATTGCAAGACGTTTAAATAAGCATTGCCTGAATCAACATCTGTAAATGTGAATCGAATACCCAATACATCTGGGCCATTAACATCAACAACACCATAGCCTGCTTCAGTAAGTTCTCTTCGAACAGCGTCGCGAAGATATTTCTCGATCTTTGATCTATCTTCGACAGATAAGTCATCCTCAGTAGTAACTCCTGTTAAGGTTCTGACAGGAATGATTTTAAATTTTGAATATTCTTCCAGTTTAAAACCGGCGAGTTTATACACGAGATTTTGTTTATGTTTCGTTTCAACTTTTTCCATACCATCAATATTCCCAATTATATGGTCATCTCTCATTGACCTTGAGACAGATCCACATCCCACCACAACTATAATTAG
>CAXMRQ010000060.1:0-16517 GCA_964196115.1 uncultured Gammaproteobacteria bacterium | reverse complement strand
CGTTGAGATGGTAATGCCGGGTGACAACGTCAAGATGGAAGTAGCCCTGATTGCACCGATTGCAATGGAAGACGGACTGCGTTTTGCAATCCGTGAAGGCGGCCGCACCGTGGGTGCTGGTGTCGTATCTAAAATACTCGAGTAACTGACATGGCAAGCAATCAAACAATACGTATTCGCCTGAAAGCCTTCGATCATCGACTGATCGATCGCTCGGCGGCAGAAATCGTTGAAACCGCGAAACGCACCGGCGCGCGTGTGAAGGGACCTATCCCTTTGCCGACCCGCAAAGAGCGTTTCACCATCCTTATTTCACCGCATGTTAATAAGGATGCCAGAGACCAATATGAGATCAGAACGCACAAGCGTTTGATGGATATTATTGACCCAACTGACAAGACCGTAGACGCGCTAATGAAGCTCGATCTTGCAGCCGGAGTTGATGTGCAAATTAAGCTTAACTAATCAGATTTATTCTGTTATAGTGCGCGCCCTCGCGGCCTGGTACAGATCATCTGTATCAGGCCGTGTGTTTGAAAAAGGCTAGATAAATCAATAGGAAACCATAACTTTGGTTTCCGCAATGCAGGGATGCAAAGCCGTTTTCAGTGACCCAAAAGGTTGCTGAATTTAGAAAGAAAGGCAAAATGATATTTTTTTGCTTTTCTCCCTCTGATAATTCACGGACGAGTTGTTCAGAGGTTCGATTATTTATAACCTGAATCTGCGAATTCGGGTTTAATTGATAGAGGTTAAAAATGTCTCTCGGTTTGGTAGGACGTAAAGTCGGCATGACCCGGGTTTTCTCAGACGATGGAGTATCGACTCCCGTCACTGTTATTGAGGTTGAGCCCAACCGTATTTCACAGATTAAAACTGTTGAAACCGATGGCTATACAGCTGTTCAGGTAATCAGCGGTTCGCGTCGCGCTAGTCGCGTGACCAAGCCTATGGCAGGACATTATCGTAAAGCGGGTGTTGAGGCAGGTCGTGGTGCCTGGGAATTTCGTGTCGATTCGGTCGAAGATTTTGAACTAGGCTCCGAAATTAAAGTTGATTTGTTACAGCAGGGACAAATCGTCGATGTCGCCGGAATCAGCAAGGGTAAGGGATTTCAGGGCGGCGTGAAGCGTCATAATTTTACCATGCAGGATGCCACGCATGGTAACTCAATCTCGCATCGCTCTAACGGCTCTATCGGCCAGAACCAGACCCCGGGGCGTGTCTTCAAGGGGAAGAAAATGTCGGGTCACATGGGTGCTGAAAATTGCACCACACAAAATTTGGAAGTTGTCCGTGTAGACACCGAACGCAACCTGGTATTAATCAAAGGTGCAGTCCCCGGCTCGAAGAGCGGCGACGTAATCATCCGCCCTGCGATCAAGCAATAAGAGCCTGGAGAGTAGAGATTTCGTCATGGACATAGCTATACATCAATCAACTAAAAAAGTATCCGTTTCCGAGGATGCTTTTGGCGCGGAGTTCAATGAAACTCTGGTGCATCAACTGGTAACTTCTTATATGAGCGGCGCTCGTGCCGGAACCAAGGCGCAGAAAAATCGTGCCTCGGCGAGCGGTGGCGGTGCCAAGCCATGGCGGCAAAAAGGTACTGGTCGTGCGCGTGCTGGTACTATCAGAAGCCCGATCTGGCGTTCTGGTGGCGTAACCTTTGCTGCCTCTCCCAGGGACTACAGCAAGAAATTAAACAAAAAAATGTATCGTGTAGGTATGCGCAGTCTGGTATCCGAACTGGTGCGTCAGGAACGACTGATAGTGATTCCAGAATTAGGCGTCAGCGAACCAAAAACCAAAGTAATGCAGCAAAAGCTAGCCGATCTCGGAGTAAGCAATGTATTGATTCTGACCGATGGTCTGGACTCGTCTGTTTATCTCGCGGCCAGAAATATTCCCAACGTTCAGGTGATGGATGTCGCGATTGTCGATCCCCTCAGCCTGGTCTGTCAGGAACAGGTTGTTATCGATCAGGCGGCGCTGAAAAAGTTAGAGGAGCGTTTGTCATGAACGACGAGAGAGTATTCCAGATTCTAAAATCACCGCATATTTCTGAAAAAGCGGCGCTACTCGGTGAGTCGGCTAATCAGCATGTTTTCCGTGTTGCAACCGACGCCAAAAAGGCTGAAATCAAGGCCGCTGTAGAACAGCTGTTCGACGTTAAAGTAGCCGACGTGCGCACCATCAATGTTAATGGCAAATCAAAGCGTATGGGTGCGCGAAAGGGTAGTCGCAAGAACTGGAAAAAGGCGTATGTATCACTTGAACAGGGTCATGAAATCGACCTGGCATCTATAGGCGCATAAATATAATGGCACTTATAAAAGCAAAACCAACTTCACCAGGTCGCCGATTTGTTGTCTCGGTAAAAACTCCGGGGCTTCATACCGGCAAGCCGTTTGCGGCACTGGTAGAGAAAAAATCTAAAACCGGTGGGCGTAATAATGCTGGCCGTATTACCACACGTCATATTGGTGGTGGGCACAAGCAGCGTTACCGCGTGATCGATTTTAAACGCAATAAGGACGGTATCGACGCTATTGTCGAGCGTATTGAATACGATCCGAATCGTAGTGCACACATTGCGCTATTAAAATATATGGATGGAGAGCGACGCTACATCATCGCTCCTAAGGGCATTGCTGAAGGTGCTGTTTTACGTTCCGGCGAAGACGCTGGTATTAAAGCCGGTAACGGTATGCCATTACGCAATATGCCGGTTGGTTCAACGGTGCATTGTATCGAATTAAAACCAGGCAAAGGCGCGCAGATAGCGCGTTCAGCTGGTACTTCGGCGCAATACGTGGCGCGCGATGGCGCCTACGCTACCTTGAGATTGCGCTCGGGCGAGACCCGAAAAGTGCTGGCAGATTGTCGTGCGGTCATCGGCGAAGTGGGTAATGGCGAACATAGTCTGCGCTCGCTCGGTAAAGCGGGTGCTACGCGTTGGCGTGGTGTTCGACCCACGGTGCGTGGTGTCGCGATGAACCCGGTAGACCATCCGCATGGTGGTGGTGAAGGTCGTACTTCAGGTGGTCGCCATCCGGTTTCGCCCTGGGGCACACCAGCCAAAGGTTATAAGACTAGATCAAACAAACGCACTGATAAGTTGATCGTGCGCAGACGGAATAAAAGGTAATTATTTATGCCACGTTCACTCAGTAAAGGCCCGTTCGTCGATCAACACCTGTTCAAGAAGGTGCTCGACGCAGTTGCAACAAATAACAAACGACCGATTAAAACCTGGTCCAGGCGTTCAATGGTTTTACCCGAAATGGTAGGCCTGACAATCGCAGTTCATAACGGCAGACAGCACGTACCGGTATTGATTAATGAAAATATGGTGGGCCACAAGTTGGGTGAGTTTTCGCTTACGCGGACATATCGTGGTCACACCGTCGACAAAAAAGCGAAGAGATAGGTAAGGGTTATGCAAACCAGTGCAAAACATCGTCATGCAAAAATATCTGCGCAAAAATGCCGTCTGGTCGCTGATCAGGTTCGCGGTATGGAAGTAGATAAAGCATTGACCCTGCTGAAATTCAGCAATAAAAAAGCAGCGGTTATGGTGCGTAAGATTCTGGAGTCAGCCATTGCGAATGCGGAACACAACGATGGCGCAGATATAGACGAACTGAAAGTTTCGGCGATTTGTGTCGACCAGGGTCCGAGCCAGAAACGCATGCGTGCACGTGCTAAGGGCCGTGGTAATCGAATTTTAAAACGTACCAGTCATATTACTGTGACTGTTGCGGATAATTAAAGAGGCACTGATGGGACAAAAAGTTCATCCAACGGGTTTCCGTCTCGGCATTGCGACCGACTGGACATCCAAATGGTATGCGAATACCACAGAATTTGCAGATTTTCTTGACGAAGATTTAAAAATTCGCAACTACCTGCGTAAAAAACTCGCGCAGGCAGGTGTGAGCAGGATTCAGATCTTACGTCCCGCGAAGGCTATTTCGGTTACGATTCATTCTGCCCGACCTGGCATAATCATCGGCAAGAAGGGTGAAGATATCGAGAAACTACGCATCGAAGTAGCGTCACTGGTGTCGGTGCATGTCAATAACGTCAAGATCAATATTGAAGAGATTCGTAAGCCCGAGCTGGATGCTCAACTGGTAGCCGAGGGTATCGCTTCGCAGCTGGAGCGACGTGTCATGTTTCGTCGCGCTATGCGTCGTTCGGTAACCAGCGCGATGCGCATTGGCGCCGAAGGTATCAAGATTAATGTATCGGGTCGTTTGAATGGTGCTGAAATTGCTCGCAACGAATGGTATCGCGAAGGTCGAGTGCCTCTGCACACGTTGCGTGCAGACGTTGATTACGGTTTTGCCGAAGCGCTGACCACCTATGGCATTTTGGGTGTCAAGGTGTGGATATACAAGGGTGAAGTTTTTGACCTGGAAAGCAAACATTCCGGCAAAGGCAAACAGGCCAGTAAGTAAGAGAATCGATAATGTTACAGCCGAAAAGAACAAAATTTAGAAAGCAGTTTAAAGGTCGCAATAGAGGCCTGGCGACTACTGGCAGTAAAGTCAGCTTTGGCGAATTCGGGCTCAAGGCGGTAGAGCGTGGTAGGATCACAGCTCGCCAGATTGAAGCGGCCCGTCGTGCGATGACGCGTTACGTAAAGCGTGGTGGTAAGATCTGGATTCGCGTATTTCCCGACGTGCCGGTTTCGAAAAAACCGCTCGAAGTGCGTATGGGTAAGGGTAAGGGTAACGTCGAGTATTGGGTCTGTAAAATACAACCCGGACGCGTACTGTACGAAATGGAAGGGGTTAACGAAGTAATCGCGCGCGAAGCCTTCAAGCTCGCTGCTGCCAAGCTTCCATTCAAGACAACTTTTGTTTCAAGGCAGGTCATGTAATGAAAGCATCAGAATTAGTTTCAAAATCGGAACAGGAACTGCGTGACGAATTAACCGCCTTGCTGCGTGAGCAATTTAACCTGCGTATGCAAAGAGGCATTAATCCAGACGCAATACGTCCAGACCAGTTCACCAAGGTGCGCAGGAATATCGCACGTGTAAAAACAGTAATGAGTGCCAATCGCGGCAGCGAACTATTAGACGGTAAAAAGGCATGAGCGAAACAAAAGTTTTAAGAATTCAAACAGCTTCGGTTGTTAGCGACAAGATGAACAAGTCAGCCACTGTGCTGATTGAGCGCAAGGTGAAGCACCCGATTTATGGCAAGTTCGTGAAAAAATCGACCAAGCTACACATTCATGATGAAAACAATGAATGTGGTATCGGTGATACCGTGGAAATTTCAGAATGTCGCCCGATATCCAGGACTAAATCCTGGACGCTGGTCAAAATAGTTAATAAAGCAACAGGCGCTTAGCAGGTAAGCAGACATGATTCAAATGCAAACAGTGTTGAATGCGGCCGATAACAGTGGTGCGCGAAAGATGCAATGCATCAAGGTATTGGGTGGGTCGAAGCGTCGTTACGCAGGGATTGGCGATATTATCAAGGTGAGTATTAAAGATGCGATACCTCGCGGTAAGGTTAAGAAAGGCGAAGTTTACAATGCAGTGGTGGTACGCACCGCTAGCGGTGTGCGTCGACCCGATGGCTCAGCAATTAAATTTGACGGAAACGCGGCGGTTATTCTGAATAATAACCTGCAGCCTATCGGAACTCGTATTTTTGGCCCGGTGACGCGTGAATTACGCGGCGAGAAATTTATGAAAATTATCTCGCTCGCACCAGAAGTGCTTTAGTAGTCGAGATTCAGAATTATGCTCAAGATTAAAAAAGGTGATGAAGTCATCGTCATAGCGGGCCGCAGTAAAGGCGTGCGAGGCAATGTATTGAAACGGCTGGACGATAAGCGCCTGCTGGTGGAAAACGTTAACATGGTTAAAAAGCATGTAAAGGGTAATCCACGTTCGGGTGAAGGTGGAGGAATCATTGACCAGGAGTCACCGATTCAGATATCTAACGTGATGCTGTTTAACCCGAATACACAAAAAGGTGATCGCGTCGGATTCAAGACGTTGGAAGACAATCGAAAGGTTCGTTATTTTAAGTCAAACGGCGAAGTAATCGATATCTAAGGTATTTATTAATTATGACCAGACTAGAACAATATTATCGTGAAACCGTTGCTAAGAGCCTGCAAGATCAGTTCTCTTATTCGTCGCCAATGGAAATTCCGCGTGTCACCAAGATCACTTGTAATATCGGTATAGGTGAGGCGTCGCAGGATAAGAAAATTATCGATTACGCAGTCAACGACCTGTCTCTGATTACCGGCCAAAAGCCGATTGTTACACTGGCGAAAAAAGCGATTGCGGGATTCAAATTACGTGAAGGGATGCCAATCGGTGTCAAGGTGACTTTGCGCAGAGATAAGATGTACGAATTTATGGATCGCCTGGTAAATTTTTCAATACCCCGGATTCGCGATTTTCGTGGACTCAGTGCTAAAGCATTCGATGGCCAGGGAAATTATAATCTGGGAATTAATGAACAGATCGCTTTTCCAGAAATTGATTACGACAAGATCGACAAGCTACGGGGAATGAATATTAGTATTACCACCACCGCACGTAGTGCCGAAGAAGGCCGGGCGTTGCTGGCGGCATTTAATTTTCCTTTCAAGAATTAATCGAGTTTATTTTATGGCAAAAAATTCCATGATACAGCGGGAACTGAAGCGCACTAAACTGGTGGCTCGTTTCACTGAAAAGAGAAAATCTCTGAAAGCAACTATCAAGAGTTCTACCACCAGCTTTGAAGAAAAAATGGCTGCAGTCGACTCCCTGCAAAAGTTACCCAGAGACTCATCCGAGGTACGTCAACGCAATCGTTGTCGTATTACCGGAAGACCTCATGGTGTTTATCGAAAATTTGGACTGTGTCGTAACAAGATCCGTGAAGCTGCAATGCGCGGCGATATTCCCGGTCTGGTTAAGGCGAGTTGGTAACAGAGAAAATTAATGAGCTTACAAGACCCAATTTCAGACATGTTAACCCGCGTCCGCAATGCCCAAAAAGCGACTAAGGTGAATGTTGTGATGCCTTCTTCCAGCCAGAAAGTGAATATCGCTATGGTGCTGAAAAATGAAGGCTATATAACCGATTTCAGAGTATCTGACGGTGTTAAGAGAGAACTGACTATCGACCTGAAATATTATCAGGGCAAGCCGGTCATCGAGAGTATTAAGCGCATAAGCCGTCCCGGTTTACGCATTTTTAGATCAAAAGATGAACTACCGTCGATCAATGCTGGTTTAGGTATTGCGATCATATCCACTTCTAGTGGGTTGATGACCGAAAAGCAGGCCAAAGCGGCCGGTCACGGTGGCGAAGTCATCTGCTCAGTGGTTTAGGTTAGACATATGTCCAGAATAGCAAAACAACCTGTCGAAATACCTAATGGCGTTGAACTCAGCATTATCGGCCGCGAGCTCTCCGTAAAGGGCCCGAAAGGATTATTGACGGTAACACTGCATGACAGTGTCGATGTGAAAAACGAGAATAATGTGCTGACTTTTTCGCCAAAGGACGACAAAAAATCGTCAATGGCAGTCACCGGCACAATCCGTTCAGTGGTAAGTAATATTGTCGCTGGGGTAACCGAAGGTTTTGAGAAGAAACTGGTTCTGGTCGGTGTCGGTTATCGGGCCCATTTGCAGGGTAAAAAACTGAGTCTTTCGTTGGGATTTTCCCATCCTATCGATTATACAGTGCCGGAAGGTATTGAAGTTGAGGCAGTCAGTGCAACTGAAATTACGGTACGTGGCTGTAGCAAACAACAAGTAGGTCAGGTATGCGCGGAAATTCGCGCTTTCAGACCACCCGAGCCTTACAAAGGTAAAGGCGTCAAATACGCTGATGAGCAAGTCATCAGAAAAGAAGCGAAGAAGAAATAGGTCAGTCATGGATAAAAAAACATCACGTATCCGTCGCTCACGTCGCACTCGCGCAAAAATTGCGTCGCTAGGTGTTGCTCGTTTGGCGGTACATCGTACACCTCGCCATACCTATGCTCAGGTATTTTCGGGTGAGACGGGAAGCATTGTAGCTTCGGCTTCTACTCTGTCTGCGGACGTTAAGAAGTTGGTAAAGTACTCGGGTAATGTTGACGCGGCTACCGCTGTTGGTAAGGTTATTGCCGAAAAGGCTAAAGCCGCAGGCATAGAAACGGTTGCTTTTGATCGTTCTGGTTTCAAGTATCACGGCAGAGTCAAGGCATTGGCCGACTCAGCACGTGAACATGGTTTAAAATTTTAGTAGCGCCTGGAGAATAGAGTGGCAGATCATAGAAATTCGAATGCGGGCGACGATCTTATGGAGAAGTTGGTTGCCGTTAATCGTGTAGCCAAAGTTGTCAAAGGTGGCCGTCAATTTGGTTTTACTGCACTCACCGTAGTCGGTGACGGCAATGGTAAGGTCGGTTTCGGCTATGGCAAAGCGCGTGAAGTACCGCTGGCTATTCAGAAGGCGATGGAAAAAGCGCGAGCTAATATGATCACTGTTTCGATCAAAGACGGAACCCTGCAATATCCGCTGAACGCGCGGCATGGCGCAGCCAAGGTTTATATGCAACCCGCGTCCGAAGGTACCGGAGTAATTGCCGGTGGTGCGATGCGTGCGGTATTTGAAGCCGTCGGCGTACACAATGTGCTGGCCAAATGTAACGGGTCGCGTAACCCGATTAATCTGGTGCGGGCGACAATCAGGGGGTTGCAGAATATGCAGTCACCTCAGGATATTGCCTCCAAGCGCGGCAAAACTGTTGAAGAAATTGCGGGTTAATCGTCATGGCTGAAGCAAAACAATCGCATAAAAAAGTTAAAATTACTCTGGTTCGTAGTAAGCATGGCAGACTGGCTTCACATAAAGCCTGTGTCGCCGGATTAGGCCTGAGAAGAATGCACCAGACTGTCGAAGTGATCGATACACCTGAAAACAGGGGTATGATCAATAAAGTACAGTACCTGCTGAATATAGAGGAAGCGTAATGTATTTAAATACATTAAAACCGGCTAAAGGCTCAAACAAGGCATCTAAACGTGTCGGACGTGGCATCGGCTGTGGTTCCGGTAAAACTTGTGGTCGTGGTCACAAAGGGCAGAAGTCCCGTACCGGTGGTGGCGTGCGCGTTGGATTTGAGGGTGGACAAATGCCTTTGCAAATGCGTTTGCCAAAATTTGGATTTAGTTCGCGTATTGGGCGTTACTCGGCTGAAGTTCGTTTGAGTGAAGTCGAATTATCGGGTCTGGATACAGTTTCGTTAGCGGCGTTGGTCGAAGCGAATATTGTTCCCGCACGCAGCAAAAAAGCAAAAATTATACTGTCGGGTGAAATTACCCGTGCTGTAACCGTTGGTGGCGGTGTGTTAGCGACCAAAGGCGCTAAAGCTGCGATTGAAAAAGCGGGCGGCAAAGTAGAAGTAACCGACGGAAAAGAAGCAGAATAATGTACTCCTCCAAGGCCACAATTATGGCTCCCGCAGGGCAAGGCGATAAGCGGCCATCTGCGGCGTTGCTCGTCCTTGAAATAGGACGGCTAATCCTGCGCACGTGCGCCTTGCATATGACCACTTCTCGCCTTGCTGTACCCACAATTGTGGCCTTGGAGGAGTACTGATGGCCAGCACTTCCGCATCACAAATAGCTAACAGCCTGTCCGGTGGTAGCCTGAGCGAACTAAGAAGGCGAATTTTCTTTCTTCTCGGCGCATTGATTGTATTTCGTATGGGCACGTTTATACCGGTTCCTGGTATAGATATTAATGTCATGCGAGAGATTTTCGATCAGCAAAGAACTGGCATACTAGGTATGTTTAATATGTTCTCTGGCGGCGCACTGGAGCGTATGTCGATCTTCGCCCTGGGTGTAATGCCTTATATTTCGGCTTCTATCATCATGCAGTTGATGACGGTAGCAGTGCCGACACTCGAGCAACTGAAAAAAGAGGGTGAATCGGGTCGTCGTAAGATAACCCAATATACCCGTTACTTCACCGTGGTACTGGCGACATTCCAGTCGATAGGAATTTCGGTAGCATTGTCAGGACAAAGTGGCGGTGGTGGTGCAGCTCTGGTTATAAACCCGGGGCCGTCTTTTATTTTTACCGCGGCGGTTACACTGGTTACAGGCACCATGTTTTTAATGTGGCTGGGTGAACAGATCACCGAACGCGGCATTGGTAATGGTATTTCGATGTTGATCTTTGCCGGCATCGTTGCCGGGTTACCCTCTGCTATTGGTGGTACCTTTGAACTGGTGCGGACCGGTGAACTGAACTCATTGATTATTCTCGGCTTATTTGTCGGCGTCATTGGGGTGACTTATTTTGTTGTGTTTGTCGAGCGCGGCCAGCGTCGTATTACGGTTAATTATGCGAAACGTCAGCAGGGTCGAAAGATGTATGCAGCGCAAAGCAGTCACTTGCCGTTAAAGTTGAACATGGCAGGCGTTATACCGCCGATATTTGCTTCGAGTATTATTTTGTTTCCGGCTACGCTAGGTAGCTGGTTCGGGCAGGCGGAAGGCATGCGCTGGATGCAAGATCTGGCTGCGACCTTGTCGCCGGGGCAACCGCTGTATGTGATGTTTTATGCGGCCGCGATCATCTTCTTTTGTTTCTTCTATACCGCGCTGGTATTCAACTCAAAAGATACTGCCGATAACTTAAAAAAATCCGGCGCTTTTGTGCCTGGAATCAGACCGGGTAATCAAACCGCGACCTATATCGATGGCGTAATGTCACGACTGACACTGGTCGGTGCGATGTACATTACCGCAGTGTGTCTGTTGCCGGAATTTTTGATTCTATTCTGGAACGTGCCTTTCTATTTTGGCGGTACTTCGCTGTTGATCATCGTTGTTGTAGTAATGGATTTCATGTCACAGGTGCAGGCGCACTTGATGAGCCACCAATACGATGGTCTGATGAAAAAATCTAATTTTAAGGGATATGGTGGCGCTGGCACCGTTCGCTAGGACCAACCCGATATAGGTAAAGTTATGAAAGTGAGAGCTTCCGTTAAAAAAATGTGTAAAAACTGCAAAGTAATTCGCCGTAATGGTGCGGTGAGGATTATTTGCAAAGACCCGCGCCACAAACAGCGTCAGGGTTAGTTTACCGAATTATGTTTATTGATTTTAAATCATTGATTTTGGGGGGGCTGACAGATAGAATCTGCGCCCGCCTTATTAGCCGTTTAGCTTAGGAGAATCTGTTTTTATGGCTCGTATTGCAGGTGTAAATATACCGGACAACAAGCATACAGTGATTGCATTACAGGCAATCTTTGGTGTGGGCGCAACTCGCTCGGCCAAAATCTGTAGCGAGACCGGAATCAATCCAGAGACCAGGGTTCGTGAACTGAGTGAAGAGCAACTGGAGGCGATTCGTGCCCAGGTTGACGGCTTAACTACAGAAGGTGATCTGCGTCGTGAAATATCCATGAACATCAAGCGATTGATGGATTTGGGAACAAATCGTGGTATTCGCCATCGTCGCGGTTTACCGCTACGGGGACAGAGAACCAAAACCAACGCACGTACGCGTAAGGGCCCTAGACGCCCGTTAAAGAGATAGGCGAAAGAGATGGCTGATACCCGTACCAAGAAAAAAGTAAAACGCACTGTGTCTGATGGTGTGGCACATATCCACGCCTCCTTCAATAACACGATCATAACCATTAGTGACCGTCAGGGTAACGCCCTGTCCTGGGCCACTGCTGGCGGGTCTGGCTTTCGTGGTTCGCGCAAAAGCACACCTTTTGCTGCGCAGGTAGCAGCTGAAAGAGCTGGTCAGGTTGCACAGGAAATGGGCATGAAAAACCTCGAAGTGATGGTGAAAGGCCCCGGACCGGGTCGCGATTCGGCAGTACGAGCGCTAAACGCGATTGGTTTCAAGATTTCGCGTATTGATGATGTGACGCCGATTCCGCATAACGGATGTCGTCCACCTAAGAAACGCCGGGTATAGGCTGGAAAAGAAATGGCTAAATATATAGGACCCAAATGTAAGTTGATGCGCCGTGAAGGTGCGGATCTAGGACTCAAGTCATCGCGTCGTGCAGTTGATACCAAATGCAAGATCGATAACCCGCCTGGTATGCACGGTGCAGGCACACGCAAACCCAGAGTCTCTGACTATGGTTTGCAACTGCGTGAAAAGCAAAAACTACGCAGAATTTATGGTGTGCTGGAAAAACAATTCAGAAACTATTACCAGGAAGCGTCACGCTTGAAAGGCTCTACTGGTGAAAACCTGCTGCAGTTGCTTGAAGCCCGTCTCGACAATGTCGTTTACCGCATGGGATTCGGTTCTACTCGATCCGAAGCGCGCCAATTGGTCAGTCACAAAGCAATTCTGGTAAATGGCAAGAGCGTCAATGTGGCCTCATATGTTGTAAAGCCGTCGGACGTAGTCAGTGTACGCGAGAAGTCTCGCAAGCAGGCACGTATTGCAGAATCTATGTCATTGGCTGAACAGGTTGGGTTCCCAGACTGGATTGACGTTAATCACAGTGCGTTCGAAGGTACTTTCAAGGCCTTCCCGCTACGCAGTGAGTTGCCACCCGATATCAACGAGCAGTTAGTCGTTGAACTTTACTCTAAATAATTAACGAGTTATTTATGTCATCTAAAATGTTTTCTGAATTGCTGAAGCCGAAACAGGTCAAGGTCGAACAACAGCAAACCTACCACGCCAAGGTTTCTATCGAACCCTTAGAGCGCGGTTTTGGTCACACCCTCGGCAATGCTTTAAGAAGAATCCTGTTGTCTTCGGTCCCGGGTAGCGCGATTGTCGATTTCAGTATCGATGGCGTTTTACACGAATACACCACTATCGATGGTGTGCAGGAAGATGTAATCGATATCATGCTGAACCTGAAAGGTGTCGGCATCACCATGCACGCACGTGATGAAGCAACCCTGTCAATCAGCAAGAAGGGCCCTGGTGTGGTGACTGCAGGCGATATTCAGCTCGACCACGATATCGAAATAGTTGATCCAGATTACGTTATCGCGACTCTGACCAAAGATGTCGAATTAAACATGTCGCTGCACGTGATGAAAGGTCGCGGCTACCAGGCAGCGAATACCCGTCAAATTTCCGAAGAAGATGCTGCGCTTGGGCATTTACAACTCGATGCGTCATTCTCACCGGTACGCAAAATCGCCTACAGTGTCGAAGCGGCTCGTGTTGAGCAACGTACTGACCTCGATAAGTTAATTATTGATATCGAAACTAACGGTTCGATCGATCCGGAAGAAGCGATTCGTATCGCTGGCAGCATTCTCAAAGACCAGTTGTCAGTATTCGTCAATCTGGAAGGGTCGGACGACGAGGAAGAAGTTGAGCCAGAATCACTGATCGATCCGATTCTACTGCGTCCGGTTGACGACCTGGAATTGACCGTACGTTCTGCTAACTGTTTGAAAGCAGAGAATATATATTACATCGGTGACCTGATTCAGCGCACCGAGGTCGAATTGCTTAAAACGCCTAATCTGGGTAAGAAGTCACTTACCGAGATCAAAGACGTGCTGGCATCGTATAGTTTGTCGCTGGGCATGCGTCTGGAGAACTGGCCACCAGCCAGTATCGAAAATGACAGCAAGCTCGCAAGTTGAGAGGTTTAGAAAATGCGTCATCGTAATAGCGGCAGACAGCTTAACCGCAACAGCTCACACCGTAAGGCCATGTTCAAGAATATGGCTGCGTCGTTGTTTGATCACGAAGTGATCAAGACAACCCTGCCGAAGGCAAAAGAATTGCGTCGTGTTGCAGAGCCACTGATAACCCTTGCGAAGGAAGACAGCGTCGCCAATCGTCGTGTAGCCTTCAACCGTATCCGCGACAAAGCGGCGGTAGGTAAGTTGTTTACAGATCTCGGCCCGCGTTATAAAGAACGCCCCGGAGGATATCTACGTATTCTCAAATGTGGCTTTCGCACGGGTGATAAGGCACCAATGGCTTATGTCGAGCTGGTTGACCGTCCAGATGCAGATCTCGACGACTAACGGGTAGTCGAGCGGAAATTTAAACAAGCCAGCTTTTAGCTGGCTTTTTTATTGGGGTTATTCTCCTGATGGTAGGGCCGAATTCATTCGGCCTATTATGATTGGAGTCACTCTTATCGGCCGAATGAACTCGGCCCTACAGGCAGAATCTGCCCATTGATCCTTACCCGCCAATTAGCCGTAGCAACTCATCTCGACGCTTTTCCATTAATACATAGTCTCCACGAGTTTCCAGATTCAAACGAAGCAATGGTTCTGTATTTGATGGCCGAAGATTAAAGCGCCAGTCACCAAAATCCATACTGAGGCCGTCGATTTCGTCGAGCTGGTGTTGCAGATTGTTGTAATGGGATTTTACCGATGCGATAACATCGAGGGGATTGTCTACTTCAACATTAATTTCACCACTGACCGGAAACTTCTCGATGCGCTCATCGACCAGTTCGGCAAGTGATTTATTTTGATCGCTCATTATTTGTGACAGCAATAACCAGGGGATCATACCGCTATCGCAGTAACCGAAGTCGCGAAAGTAGTGATGAGCACTCATTTCACCACCATATATACCGTTGATTTCGCGCAATTTTTCTTTCATGAAAGCATGACCAGCTTTGCTCTGGATTGCCTTTCCGTGGTTTAGTTCGACCAGTTCACGCGTATTCCAGGTCAGTCGCGGATCATGCACGATTAACGCCCCGGGGTTTTGTTGCAGCAACTGGGCAGCAAGCAAGCCGACAATATAGTACCCCTCAATAAAGCGGCCGTTATGATCGAAGAAAAAACAGCGGTCGAAGTCACCGTCCCAGGCGATACCGAAATCGGCGCCATATTGTTTAATCGCTTCAATAGTTGTTGTGCGCCCCTCAGGGAGTAAGGGGTTTGGTACACCGTTCGGAAAACTGCCATCGGGTTCGTGTTGCAGCTTGATGAATTCAAACGGTAAATGCGGTTCGAGTAAATCGATAACTGGGCCTGAGATCCCATTGCCTGAATTAGCCACAATTTTAAATGGCTTCAGGTTGTCGATGCTAGATAGATAACCGAGTAGATGGTCGAGATAGGCGGCACGCAGGTCGGTTGCAATTATTTTTCCTGTTTTTGTCGAAGCGCTAAACGCTGATTGTTCGGCGATATGGCGAATATCCTGTAACCCACTGTCAGCACTGATCGGACGTGCGCCCTGTGCTACGAACTTGAAGCCATTGTAATCGACCGGATTATGACTGGCGGTAATCATGATGCCACCGTCTAGTTGCTGGTGAAATGCGGCAAAATAAACCGCTTCGGTACCACATAGTCCAAGATCAAGCACGTCGACACCACTATCCATTAAACCTCGTGACAGTGCGTCAAACAGTGCATCACCACTGAGCCTGGCATCACGTCCAACGGCAACCTGTGCTGGTTTTACAAATTCTGCGTAAGCGCGTCCGACGCGGTAGGCAATGTCTTCATTGAGTTCGGTGGGTACTTTGCCGCGTGCATCGTAAGCTTTAAAGCAGGTTATTTGTTGCGTCATGATGTTTTCTCTAACATAGCTTTTAGATAATGTCCGGTATATGAGCGCTTAACTATAGCGACTTCTTCCGGAGTGCCAGCAGCGATGATTTCACCGCCCTTATCGCCTCCCTCGGGGCCCAGGTCTATGATCCAGTCGGCGGTTTTTATGACGTGTAAATTATGTTCGATTACCGCGATTGTATTGCCGTGGTCGCGTAATCGGTGCAATACGGCGAGTAATTGCTCGATGTCATGAAAATGCAAACCAGTGGTAGGCTCATCGAGAATATACAGTGTGCTGCCGGTATCGCGCTTGGATAATTCACGCGCGAGTTTTATACGTTGTGCCTCGCCGCCGGACAGGGTTGTCGCGTTTTGTCCAAGCGTGATGTAGCTCAGGCCGACGTCCATTAGGGTGTCGAGTTTGCGTTTGAGAACCGGGATCGCACTGAAAAAACTGGTCGCATCTTCTACTGTCATATTCAGCACCTGATGAATGTTTTTACCCTTGTAATGGATATCCAGAGTTTCACGGTTATAACGCTTACCCTTACAGATGTCGCAGGTAACATAGACATCGGGCAGAAAATGCATTTCCACCTTGGTAACACCGTCGCCCTGGCAGGCCTCGCAACGACCGCCTTTGACGTTAAAGCTGAAACGACCTGGCTTGTATCCACGCGATCTGGATTCCTGCGTGCCGGAGTAAATCTCGCGGATGGGCGTAAACAGTCCGGTATAGGTAGCCGGATTAGAGCGGGGCGTGCGTCCGATTGGGCTCTGATTAATATCGATGACCTTGTCGAAGAGCTGAAACCCGCTACAGGATTCGTATTTTCCAGCGTTAAAATTGCTGCCATTAATTTCTATCGCCGCGAGTTTGTACAGGGTCTCATTGATCAGTGTCGACTTACCCGATCCTGACACGCCGGTGATACAGGTCAGTAATCCTACGGGTAGTTCCAGATTAACCGATTTTAGGTTGTTGCTGC
>CAXMRQ010000059.1:0-8853 GCA_964196115.1 uncultured Gammaproteobacteria bacterium | reverse complement strand
CTCATTGGATCGAGATTCTTCGTCTGCAGAAACAAAGGCGTTTATCAAGGAATTCGAGAAAAAATCCGGCCACAAGTCAGATATGGTAGCGGCCTCCGCGCATACTGCGGTTAAAGTATTAGTCGCCGCCATGCGTCAGGCAGGCACTACTGATAAGGCAAAAATACGCGACGCTATCGCGGCCACCTCGCTAACTGCTGCTACTGGTGACATTTCGTTTAACAACCTGGGTGAAGTTCGCAAAGACGTTCAGGTTCAGATCGTCAAGGACGGTAACTGGCACCGTCATTCTATTATTAGCGACCCGGATTTACTGGCTCCCCCGAACCTGTAAAACTGACTGTTAAAAGGGGCCGCACACAATTCGGATTTATGAAAGCTGTGTGGCCCATTTTTCAATTTTAATATTTAACACTCCAATACGAGAGTCTAAAACTCAATGCTCTATGTAGAATTATTAATACAGGGGATTGTTCAGGGAAGCATATACGCCCTGATAGCACTTGGATTGACGCTGGTTTACGGATTGCTACGTATACTCCATGTAGCACATGCCGCGCTATTTACCCTCGGCGGATATATCGGTGTCATTGTTACCAATTCTACGGGGAGTATTACACTTGCATTATTAGTAGCGATGATTGTTGTCGGCATCCTGGGTATGGTGATGTATAAACTCGCCTACGAACCTCTTTTATCGCAACCACCGTATGTGGCCCTGATCGCGTCGATTGCGCTATTTATTGCTTCAGAAGAAATCTACCGTATTGTTTTTGGGCCCTATGGATTATCTTATATAGACCCGCCGCTTCAGGGTCAAATCGAATTATTTTCTGGTTTCTTTCTGAAATATGTTGAATTAGTCGTTGTCGGGCTGTCGATTGTTCTTTTGAGCTTATTGGCCTGGATGTCAACGCAAACCCGTACGGGTATCGGCTGGCGAGCAACCGTGGCCGACCCACAAATAGCCCGCGTGTTCGGAGTAAATATCCAACAGGTGCGCTACCTGAATTTTTTTATCGGTTCTTCATTTGCAGCCGTTGCTGGTGTATTGGTAGCACTAATGAACAACCTGGCAGAACCAACCATGGGCAGCGTGCCATCGTACAAGGCGCTAGCCATTATTGTGCTGGGCGGGCTTGGTAGTATTCGCGGCACATTGCTTGCTTCGATGTTGCTCGGCATTCTCGAAGCTTTCGGTACTATCTATATCGGGCATTTGTTAGATCGAGATGCGATCGCCTTCGCATTTTTGATATTAGTACTAATGTTTCGCCCACAGGGTTTACTGGGAGCTGCACGATGAATTACGAAATTACCCTGATAACGACCATGGCGATTAGCGTATTATTTGCGCTTAGTTTAAATTTCATTAGTGGATTTTGCGGGCAAATTAGCCTTGGTCACGCGGCATTTCTGGGCGCCGGGGCCTATACCGCTGCCATGCTTTCAAAAGCTTCGGTGCCTTTTCTACTAACCATACCCGCCGCTGCCCTGGTTGCTGGCATTTTAGGTGGCCTGATTGGGCTTACCAGCTTACGCGTGCGACATGACTTTCTTGCCATTACCACCATGGGCGTCGGATTTTTATTTATAGGCATTATTCGCCAGCAAGACTTTTTTGGCGGTGAGGTTGGTATTTCTGGAATACCATCGAGTGGGCTTGGCAAAATCGGCTTTATGATGCTATGCGCTTTTCTGGCAATTGCTTTTGCGGCGTTTTCCTGGTTTGTAAAACGTTCATGGATGGGGTTTGTATTTCAATCGATCGCAGACAATGAGGATGTCACTCGATTGTTTGGCATCGACGTTTCACGCTACAAGCTAATCGCGTTTGTTATCGGTACCAGCGGTGCTGGTATAGCGGGTGCGTTGTACGCCCACCATTATCGGTTTATCGCACCGGACAGCTTCGGATTTGTCGAATCGGTTGGCGTGCTGGCGATGGTAATTGTCGGCGGCATTGGTTCAATCTGGGGCGTTGCGCTAGCTGCGGCACTACTCAGTATTTTACCGCTGTTGGTACAGTTCATCGACGATTATAAATTGCTATTCTATAGCGGCCTGCTGTTTGCGATGATGCGTTATTCCCCGGGTGGAATTGCCGCTATCGCGCAAAGCCTGATCAATCGTGCCAGGAAGGAATCCGCATGAAAGAGACGCTACGGGTTGAAAATGTGACGGTTCGATTTGGTGGCGTGACTGCCGTGGAAGCTGTTAACCTGACGATTCGCCAGGGGCAGCTGGTAGGTTTCATCGGGCCAAACGGCGCGGGTAAAACGACATTAATGCGAGCGATTACCGGTATAGTCCGACCGGATAGCGGACGCGTGTTGTTAGAAGGCAACGATATAACAGAGACGGATATTCATCTTCGCATACGTGCCGGTCTGGCGCTCGCCCAGCAAATTGTGCAACCGTTACGCGCCCTGAGTTTGCTCGATAATGTCGCACTGGCCTGCGGTAGTCTGCGCACCCGTCACCCATTGCGATCCATGTTTGTAACTGGCCGCGTCAGTGAGCAACAAATTGCGCGAGAGTTATTATCAAATGTAGGCCTTGCCGACGTGGTTGATGAATATCCATCAACCTTGCCATTGGGATATCTTAAACGACTGGAAGTCGCTCGGGCACTGGCATTAAAGCCAAAGTTATTATTGCTCGATGAACCGCTAGCGGGGTTAAACCAGAGTGAGGCCGAGTCACTTGCCGATCTGATTAGCAAACTCAACGAACAAGGCCAGACGATATTACTCATCGAGCACAATTTACGCGAAGTATTACGCGTGTGTCCGACTCTATATGTACAGGATAATGGTAAACCGTTAGCGTTTGGGGACGCCGACGAGGTGATGTCGAATCCCGAAGTCAGGCGTGCTTACCTCGGAGCAAGTCATGCTTGAAGTAACTAATCTTAGCTGTGGTTATGGCGATATAATAGTCGCCCGCGAACTCAGTTTCTCGGTTAATGAGGGCGAAGTGTTGTCGGTGATAGGCGCCAACGGTGCCGGTAAATCGTCAACACTGAATTGCCTGTGCGGCATTGTTGAAAAAATACACGGTAGTATATGCATTAACGGTTTCGAAATTGGTGAGTTAATACCCGAACAACGCATACAGCACGGCATAGCACTAGTGCCAGAAGGCAGGCGTGTTTTTCCCGACTTGAGCGTGAATGAAAACCTCACCGTTGGCGGACATATCGTTGATCGAAAGCTACTTGAAACTAATCGCGAGAAGGTATTCAGTTATTTCCCGCGATTGGGCGAGCGCCCGAAGCAGCTTGCGGGTTCGCTCTCTGGAGGTGAGCAGCAAATGCTAGCTTTTGGTAGAGCTTTAATGAGCCTGCCAAAGCTATTGCTAGTCGATGAAATGTCGCTGGGATTAATGCCAAAAGTCGTCGACGAGTGTTACCAGGTTTTGCAGGATTTGAAAGACAACGGGGTCGCAATTATCCTCGTCGAGCAAAACACCGAACGTGCCCTTGCGGTAGCAGACCATGTGTTAGTCATCGAAGCGGGCAATTTGTACTGGCAGGGTAGCTCCGCGGAACTGGCACAGAACCCCGCGGCTGTTGAAGCGATGATGGGTAGTTCCGCTTAGTTAATGCCTGATACTCTGGTTCTACAGTCTCATCGTCAACCCCTGCCCTTATCCTGGATACAGGCCTGTCTGGATTCGGTGCGTGGCTGGGCTGAATTAAATCACTTCGATTACCAGTTTATCGGCGATGAATTGTTCGATTCAGTGCCCGCTGTGCTGTTAGAAAAAACGCTGCGGCAGCGTGTGGTGGCAACTGATCTGGCGCGGCTCTATGGACTGCAAAACGGTTTACGGCTGGGCTATCAGACAGTAGTCTGGTGTGATGCGGATTTTTTTATTTTTAACCCCGAGCTGTTTCGATTGCCCGAAACAAATTTTGCTTTAGGTCGGGAAGTCTGGGTTCAGCAAGACTCTAATAACAAATTGAAAGCTTACCGGAAAGTTCACAACGCTTTCCTGATGTTTCGGCAGGGCAATAGTTTCCTCGACTTTTATGCAGAAACTGCCGAACGATTACTACGCCTTAACAGCGGTCCGATACCGCCACAGTTTATTGGGCCAAAACTTTTGACTGCCTTGCATAATATTGCCATTTGCCCTGTATTAGAAAGTGCAGGTATGCTGAGTCCGTCGGTGATGAGAGATTTACTATCAGGCGGTGGCAAGGCGCTCGATCTTTTCAGGAAAAAATCGACGCAAGTTATTGATGCGGCGAACTTGAGCGCATCACTGGTCGAGCGGGAATCAATCGATGATTCCGAGATGATGCGGCTGATCGAATTGCTTGGAGTCTGTAGGACTTAGGTAATCGTGGCCAAAATGGCTTTTCCGCAGTAGATTTATGCTAAGTCCGACAGGCTCCTAGGGATGGATTGGTTGAAGTTTTGACTAAGGCAAGGTCTGGATTTTAGAGGTCAAATCCTGAGGTATCCCCTGTTACCTGGAAGCTCAGGCGCTTACACAATTACGTCCCCGGTCCTTGGCACGATAAAGCGCCTGATCAGCAGCCTTTATAACCTCTTCGGGATCCTTGTAAATAGCACTACGCTCAGCAAAGCCTATGCTGATTGTCACCGACAAAGATTTATATTTTGGATCATTTTTACTTCGATGTACCCGGTTCTGTTTATCCGCTGTTTTATCAAATTTTCGATTATTCTCACGGATGACCATTTTGTAGGCCTCAATGACTCCTCTCAAAGACTCAAGATGAACCACGACCTGTTGCTTCGATTTTCTGGGAAAAACGATAGTGAATTCTTCGCCGCCATAGCGATAGGGTTTGCCACCTCCGGATATATGGGCAATTTTTGAAGCGACCATTTTCAGTACCTCGTCACCGATATCGTGACCATGTTTATCATTAAATTTCTTGAAATGATCAATATCGAGCATCGCAATCGTATACCGCCGCCCCAGGCTGAGTAAGGTCTGGTTTAATGCCCGGCGAGAGGGCAAACGAGTCAGTTCGTCACGATACGCCATATCATGTGAATCTATTAGAATCGCCAGTATCACCATTAAGCTACAACTCGTCACAAGAAATGGCACTAAAGCATTATCAGGATAACCGCTAGAAATACCAAACAACCCAAGCTGACATCCAAAAAATGTGGCGTAGATAGAACTGTTTCTCGCTATCGATAAAACCATCAGAATCAAACTTAAAATCAATGTGAAGACGACAATCCCGTCGGGCAACTGGCGATAGATTAATAGTGATGTCGGCAACGACCATAGATCACTATTCAGCCAATCAAGAAACCAGGCCGGTACCTTTGGCGAGTAATTCCAGATAGCAAATGCCTGAATCAGCAGAAAGCCACAACGAAAGGCTCCGTGAATCGACATTAAGCTGCGGTCTTTTAATAAACTGAATATAAAACTGTTTAAAAAAAGGCAGATGAATAGTAGATTTTCGGTGGTCGGTAACAGGCCCTTGAATTGGGTTTGTGAAAGACCGGCTATCGCAATAAACAGTAGCAGGAAGCTATATCGGCTGTGATTGAAGTGAATGCTGAGTAGTAATGCAATCACTATAGTGGCAACTGGCAGGGCTTCGGTCAATAAAATCAGCCATACAGGTGAAACCTTCGATAGCTGTGATATTTCCACAACACTGATGGCCAGCAATATTAACGGCAGTAGAGGTTTCGTTATACGACTTAAAAGTAAATACTTCAAACAATTGCCTGTCGATTTGCACTGAATTATGAATCGATTATCCTGATCCTTTGCACCGAATATTAACCCACGTTATTAGTAAAAAAGTCAAATGTATAAACATTTTCTTCCGTTTTCGTTCCAGCGATGACCACTAATCCGTAGTTCATTTCAAAAGATTTTCGAGTGATTTGTAGAGTCAGGGACCTATCTTTATTCGACTCTTATTTTCTTTTATGATCGTACCACCCGATAGAGTTCGAACTTGCCGGTTGCGGTATTGTGCCAGTGGTAATAAATGGTCTTTTCATCCTGCGAGAAGGTCGCTCCTTCGGCAAAACCGGGGATTGCACTGACGAGTTGTGGCGGACTAAATATATCTGCCGTGTTTGCCCGAGTGGTTCTGTATATTCGGGCGTCCAGGTTAGTGTCGAGGCGGGTAAAGAAAAGCTCCAGCCCATCCCTGGAGATGGCCGGGGCATATTCACGGTCGGATGTTGTAATGTTTGCCATGATGGCGTCGGCATTTGAATCGCGCTCAAAAAGTCCATTACCCGGATTGAAATTCGCGACCTTAATGTCGGCTGCATCCGGCACCGGACCACCGCTGAAATACCCGTCGACAAAGTAGAGGGTGTTGCCATCAGGACTGATTTCAAGGTCAAAATTTAGAAACTCGGGCGAGGGAAAAGCAATGTCAATAACAGGGCTGACACCCGTAACCGCCATGCCGGTCCAGGTGCCGGTGAACAGAGTGTCAAAGAAAAGGGGGGCAACGAAAGGGGCATAAAATTTGGTGTCGACAAAATAAAAAATATTACCATCGTCCATAGTCGGTACGCCCTGAACTGAACTACCATCATTGATGCCCGGACCGACTTCGCCGACATAAGTGAATTCATCATCCAACTCGTTATAGGTTGCGAAATGCAGATTCTTGCCACCGATTGAATTATCATTAAAGAATAAATACTGTTCGTCGCGGCTGAAAAATGGTTCAGCAACGTCTTCAATGTAACCCGTAATGGTGACTAGCTGTGGAGCTCCGAAAGCGTCATAGGTAGTCGGCGACGTGGCG
This sequence comes from uncultured Gammaproteobacteria bacterium, assembly GCA_964196115.1. GTDB lineage: Bacteria > Pseudomonadota > Gammaproteobacteria. The sequence goes on along the minus strand of CAXMRQ010000059.1, from coordinate 2,069 downwards.
GAATCAGATCCGCCACCACAACCTGCAAGTAGCGCTAACCCGGTAACTATTGCGGATAAAAATAACCTGCTCGGGCATTGGCGCCCGACGATTTGACACATTTTATATCTCCTGCATCACTCTTGTTTCACTAAAATCTATGGGTTCAGCTGAAAGCGTAAAAAATCATTTCAGCTGGGGTCAATGTTTTTGCTTATTAATTATAGACGGGAAATCCTGAGATATTTGTGAAAGGATCGTTATAGAGGACGTATCACGATTAAAACGTGCATCAAGATCAGAGCCACTCGTTAGGCATCTTGTGTAACATACTTCTTCACCGTGCGTCTATCCAGGTTAGTGATACGCGCAACTGCTTCATAGCTACCCTGCCGGCTGTATAGTAGCTTGCAGTAACCCGACAGTAATTGCTGTGCGTTAATATCGCCTGTTTTGAGATTATGAATGATTCGCTCCTCGAAATTTGCGTCATGCGGGGACATCTGCGTTATTTCATAACGTTGCGTCAGTAACAACCTCCTGACACATTGCTCCAGCTCTCGCACATTACCCGGCCAGCGATAATCCGCCGGGATCTGCTCGTGTATCGCTTTTGTTACTCGCTCACAGACATCCGTAGAGTCGCGACCGATAATCCGTTTAACTACGTGTTTAACCAGTTCATCCAGTTCCTGTGGATCTTCCTGGATGCGCTGGCGTAACGGTGGCACATGAATCACATCTGAGCAGAGTCGGTAGTAAAAATCGTCACGAAAACGACCTTCTGATCTTAACTTTTCGACTGGCTGGTTTGTTGCGGCGATGATACGGCCGTGGAAGCCTTTCTTTTCATAACTACCCACCGGGAAAAATTCACGATCCTCCAGTACCTGGAGTAGCTTGATCTGTACCGGGACACTGACTTCACCAATTTCATCGAGAAAAACTGCGCCGAACCTGGAGCAACTCGACAGGGCGCCATCGTAGTCATTGACCGCGCCGGTAAAGGCGCCTTTTTTATGACCAAATAACTCCGATTCGATAATCTGCTCAGGAAACCGGGATAGATTTAACGACACAAAAGTATCGCTAAAGCTCTCAATAAAACTCTTCCTGCTCTGGTCAAACGGAATATAGGCAGATCGACCGATCGCGCTGGCACATGCGCCTTTACCACATCCGGTTTCACCCAGTAGCAGGGTTGAAAAATCTTCCATGCGGCCAAGTAAATCACGCATATACAGCCCGATATCACTGGTAATCACGTTATTCCAGAGACTCTCGCGCAACTTGATAATGCAGGGGCTGCTTCCAATTATGGTCTGGTTGATAAAATAATAAGCCCGCCGAATCTGGAAAAGCGCGCCAAAATAAACGACTGCATCGTCTTCAGAAAATCCGTAGGCTACCAGCAGCCCGATGGCATCGTTGGCGAAGTCGATTTTGAGTGGTTTGTGACCGGAAATAATCTGTTGCTCTATCAGCGGGTCAAAGCGGAGAAAAAACTGGTGATAGACATGAAACACCAGCACGTTTTTCACAAGCTCATGTTCTTCGCCACAGAATTGTTGAATATTGTTTCTACCATCGGCAATCAGTTTTTCGACACCGTCGGCAACAGATACCATGATTCGTTGGTAGCGCGTGCTGTAGTCTTCCCCGGCGGGAAAATCCACCAATTTCCTGTCAATGCTGCCGCGCTCCGCACTGAATGGATTGGCGTAAATGACAGCCACTGCATTTTTCAGAAATTGTCGCTCAGTTGAAGATATTTTTTTCTGAACCATTGTGCATAAAATGTATACCTCTGTGCATTAAATGTCTATTCAAATGTACTAATCTAACTATAACTTGCAAAGTAAGTTAAGTAATTGGCTATAAATCAGTCAGTTATGATAATTCTTAATTTCGGCACGGTATCTGCAATATTGAAAATGGTGGAGGGGTAATCCTCCGGAAATCAATTTATGCACCAATTGGAGAATCGAATTATGAGCACTCATTATCCTTACCATGAAGTACGTTTCTCGAAGCAGCTAGTTCACATGCTGTTAGTTTTCGTTTTGTTACTGCTGTCAGCCTGTGGCGAA
>CAXMRQ010000058.1:0-19184 GCA_964196115.1 uncultured Gammaproteobacteria bacterium | reverse complement strand
CCGCCCTCGCGCATGATCTGCAATGCAACCTGGGTTGCCATCGGCTGGCTGGTTGCTGCCATTGCTTTTGTGCTCATTACTACAGAGCGACCGGGTAACTGATGGTTTCTCACGTTAGTACTCCTGAATATTTGATTGCGGCAGGCCCGTGTAATCGTTTAGCCTGTCTTTTAAAAAACTATATTGCTCGCGGGCCTTAACAATTCTGCATCGCTCTATTTGAAGATAACGGAAATCTTCATCGTGGCTCGAAAAATGGTCCTCAGACTGTTTCTCATCCATCCACGGCAAACAAAAAACTGAATCTCCATACTGTTCACCTGCCCTGTTCAGACTGAGCAGGTACAACTGATTTTCCATCGCACGCGTAATGGCAAACGAATGCCAGCTAGCAAACGATTCATCACGATAGTAGGCGCCGCAGTGCAAAATACAATCTACCTTATTTTCCAGGGCCAGGGTGCGGCTTAGTTCCGGGATACGGATGTCGTAGCAGATAATGGGTGCGAAGCGAAACCCGGCCACTGAAAAGACACTCAGACTATCTCCAGGATGAAAAAATTCTTTTTCCATTGAAGCGCCATATTGACAAATATGCAATTTATCGTAACAGCTAATGAGTCCTCCATCGGGCCCGATGACTAGCTGAGAAATAAAATATCGCCCCTCACTACTTCGAGGCATACCAAAAATAACGCTAGTTCGATACCTTATCGCCAGCTCGCGCATGCGCTCTACGCTTCGGCCCTGAAGATTTTCAGCTAGTTCGGATAACTGCTGGAAAGTCTCACGAGAATATTCTACCGTACAAAGTTCAGGTAAAACCACCAGATCTGCATGGCGTTGCTCAAGGCGCTGTGAAATTTTTTCAATCATAAAATCTATATGATCAAATTTTTTCTTATTATTGCGTACCATCGGTATCGATATTTGACAGGCCAGCAAGCTACAGATATCTGTTAAATCAGTATTCACGAATCTACTACGATTTCACGAATCATAACGTCCGCGGCAATTACTCGATCTTCAGTCACCATCAACGGATTAATGTCCATATCTATCAATGTATCGGCGTAACAGGGTCCGCGAAATGATGTGACGTTGAATTTCGGAGGTTCCGTCCCAGATGCGATCGAGGCGCGCATCGCGCCAAAGTCGTTCAATTGGTAATTCTTCCATTAGTCCTATATCTCCATAAATTTGAATAGTATGATCGGCCGCACGGCCAACTGCTTCAGAAGCAAACAACTTCGCCATTGCCTCGTCCTGATTTTCCATGATGCCCTAATCGGCTTTGTCTGTTTTTGGTACCCAGAATAACCGACAAGCACATTATTAACCAATTACCCCGTCCCTTCTTAATTGTTCGATTTGCCCTGAATCCAGTTTTAGCAACTCTCCTAGAACCTGCTCGGTATGTTGTCCAAGCAACGGCGGCGCCTTACCGTAATTGATAGGTGACTCCGACAAGTTGATTGGATTAGCAACGCTCGCCACCTTGCCCGCAATCGGGTGATCGAGTTCGAGTTGCATGCCGCGATGCTGTACCTGCGGATTACTGAAAACCTGATCGATAGTGGCAATCGGCCCGCAAGGAATACCCTTTAAATTCAACTGCTCTAGCCACCAGTCGGTAGTTTGAGTTTTTAAGATTTTAACCAGATCTGGAATCAGCGCATCGCGATTTTTCACACGATTACTATTCTTTGCGAAGCGTTCATCGTTGGCCAGCTCTGCTCGCCCGGCGAGATCGCAAAATCGAGCGAACTGAGAATCGTTGCCAACCGCGAGTATTATGTACCCATCGTCAGTTTGAAAAGCCTGGTAAGGCACGATATTGGGGTGAGCATTACCGAGTCGCTTTGGGTTGTTTCCACTGGCGAGATAATTCATCGCCTGATTAGCCAGTGTCGCAACCTGCACATCGAGCAATGCAAGGTCGATATATTGTCCCTTGCCGCTGCGCAGTTGATGAATCAGCGCCGCCTGAATGGCGTTGGCCGCGTACAGCCCCGTCATCACATCGGAGAGCGCAACACCGACTTTCATCGGTTGCCCGTCCGGCTCGCCGGTCACACTCATTAGTCCGCCCATCGCCTGGATCATGAAATCGTATCCTGCCCGGTCGCTATAGGGTCCGGCCTGACCAAAGCCGGTAATTGAACAGTAAACCAGTTTCGGGTTTATGACTTTAAGGCTGGCGTAATCAAGGCCATATTTTTTTAATCCACCAAGCTTAAAGTTTTCGATTAAAACATCACTATTCTCAACCAGTTGACGAATTAATTGTTGACCTTGCGGCGAAGCCATATCAATACAAACCGATTGCTTACCCCGATTGGCGCTATGAAAATAGGCCGATTCACTAGTCGCTTTGCCCGATTCGTCGGGCATATAGGGTGGCCCCCAGGCACGTGTATCGTCACCCTGCCCCGGGCGCTCGATCTTAATCACATCGGCACCGAGATCGGCCAACATCTGACTGGCCCAGGGTCCTGCGAGAATACGGCTTAAATCGAGAACCCGAAAACCGGCAAGCGCACTCGGCATTAACAAAAAGCCTGTAAGCCTGTCTGCGCTCGACCGAGAATTAACGCGTGAATATCGTGCGTACCTTCGTAGGTATTCACCGCCTCCAGATTCATTACATGCCGAATAACGTGGAATTCATCCGAGACACCATTGCCACCGTGCATATCACGCGCAACACGCGCAATATCGAGTGACTTTCCGGCGTTATTGCGTTTCATCATTGACACCAGCTCTACCGGGCAATTATCCGCATCCATCAAACGTCCCATTTGCAGACAGGATTGTAATCCCAGGGTGATTTCGGTTTGCATATCGGCGAGCTTTTTCTGAATCAACTGGGTTGCCGCTAATGGACGGCCAAATTGTTGACGATCCAGTGTGTATTGTCGTGCCGCGTGCCAGCAAAATTCAGCGGCACCGATTGCGCCCCAGGCGATACCGTAGCGGGCTCGATTCAAACATCCAAACGGCCCTTTCAGACCTGTCACATTGGGTAATAAATTTTCCTCCGGCACAAATACGTTTTGCATCACAATTTCACCGGTAGCCGAGGCGCGCAATGAAAATTTACCTTCTATCTTCGGGGTTGTTAGACCTTCCATGCCCCGCTCCAGGATGAATCCATGAATCACGCCATCGAGTTTGCCCCATACCACCATCACATCGGCGATTGGCGAGTTGGTAATCCACATCTTTGCACCCTTCAGTGTGTATCCTCCATCTACTTTGCTTGCCACGGTTTTCATACTATCCGGGTCAGAACCGGCATCGGGTTCGGTCAAACCAAAACACCCAACCCATTCACCTGTGGCCAGCCTGGGTAGATATTTCTGACGCTGCGCTTCATTGCCGTAGGCATATATTGGATGCATCACTAACGAAGATTGCACACTCATCGCCGAGCGATAACCGCTATCGACGCGTTCTACTTCACGCGCAACCAACCCGTAAGAAACGTAATTAGCACCGGCACACCCATACTCTTCCGGGATAGTGACCCCGAGTAAACCGAGCTCGCCAAATTCATTCATGATTTCACGATGAAAAACTTCGTCACGATTAGCCTGCTTCACACGCGGCATTAATTTATCCTGACAATAGTCAAATGTGGCATCACGAATTAAGCGTTCATCATCGCTGAGTTGCTGGTCGAAAAACATTGGGTCTTTCCAGTCGAAGGCTACCCTGGTCGATTTTGGTGGGCTTGATTGGTTCATGGTTTTATCCTGAAAGTGTTTTAAATCACGGTTAGAATTTTGTGATCACATATTTTATGCGTGATCGGTATTAAATAACAGGACAGTGAGCCAATAATTTTCATAAATAAATGGCTGTTCGCTAAAATTTAGGTACTTAGATATAAGGAAATATCTCTCGCAGAGGCGCAGAGGACGCCGAGGGGTAATAAAGTTTTACCAGTAAGGAGCTCTCGACATACAGGTTCTTGATAGCGGGATTAATATATACACCAACCCATCACGCTGCCTTAATTTCCACTCCCTTCCTCTGCGTCCTTTGCGCCTCTGCGCCTCTGCGAGAGATTTTGGTTTGGTTCCACCGTTTAAAAAAAGTTACGATTTTACCGACGATCAACGAGTTGCAGCCCGAGCGTACCATACTCATAACAGGCTGATCGCAATCCACGCCAGGACTCCCGATGAAGCCCCTGTATAGTGAAAGGGAATTCGTGTCGATTGCCACTAACCAGTGTGTCAGCCAGATGTTTACCAATCACGGTTCCCGGTCCGATGCCACGACCATTAAATCCCGATGGTGCGAATACGCCCGGAGCTAAAAGCTGAATACTGAGTAGTTTGCTCGACGTCATGCCAATTTGACCGGTCCAGTGATACGACCAGGGAATTCCTTTAGTCTGGGGATAAAGCCGATCTCGCAGTCGCGTCATCCAGTTCTGACGTATCGACTTAAATGCACCCTGCAAACTGCCAGCGCTACTCATCACCAGACGTCCCGCGCTATCGATCCGGGACGAAGTTAATAAGGCCTGAGTATCCCAAAGGCCATGGCGCTCGGGAATAACAGTCTCAGCAATTGAGTCGGGCAAAGAGCCGGTCGTGCAATGGAATATATAGACGGGAATGCTAGATTCTCGCACGCCCTGGCTATTTTCGTCGGCATAGGCATTAGTCGCCACCACCACCTGCTCGGCTACGACCTGGCCCATATTAGTCTCTGCCAACCAGCGATCACCGTCACGCGTTAATTTTAATAGAGGCGACTGCTGGTATAACCTGGCTCCCTTTTCAATCGCCGCACTTGCCAACCCACGCACGTAACTCAACGGTTGTATCGTGCCCGCGTTCGGATCAAGAATGCCCCCGTGCCTATAAACCGGTGAGCCCGATATTGATTGCGCTTCATTGGCGTCAAGCATTCGCGTCGAAGCGCCTTGCTTTATCATTTGCTCACAGCGATCTTCCAGGTAATTCATAGCGGATGCGTTGTGGGCTATATTTACGGTACCCGTTTGATCGGCATCACATTCAATTTTATAGCGCTGCACCAGATCGAAAACCAGACGAGGCGAATCATACAAAGCCTGATTGAATCGATCACCTGCTTCCTGGCCCAGTTGTTTTACGACATAGTCGGGTGTTTTCCACACACCCGCATTCACCAGACCGGCTGACCTGCCCGACCCACCATAGCCAACTTCCCGGGCTTCGATCAGCACTACAGAGACACCCTGTTCTGCAAGATGCAGAGCAGTCGAGAGGCCCGAGTATCCACCACCGACAACCAGCACATCAGCCTGCAATGACTCCTGCAAAGATCCGGTTACTGGATTGTCGATTGCGCTTTCGGCCCATAGTGACGATTCACCGGGCTCCTGTGGCATATTATTGTTCATTAATAATCAAGCTTGCTATTATTATTGACTCGCATTTTCATCCATCACAATTTTTATTACCAGAGTTTTGATTAGTCAATTTGTCTAAATTTGCCTGGCTAATCCCAAAGAAACCTGTTGCCAATTCAATTTTGATTCAAATAATCGAAATCAGGGCATTAAAAATTCGAAGCTGAGTTTTGCCTGATTCCAATATAGAATGGAGTGATAAATAATAGTTATTAAATGTGATCAGATTAAGTTAAAACCTTGCTATAAATTTAATTATCAAAATGCCTGAATCTCGGATAATCTGCAATGGCAACATGAACCGAGGTTTGTTAGGCTTGATTTTAATTTCGGTTTACGGAATTATAATCGGTTAATAATGTGATCACATTAAATCAATAGCCTATTGTAAAACTGCTAATCGGGACACTAGAATCGCTGTTTTTCATCCAATAAAACCTGGAGGAGCACCGCGTGACTCTAACAGTCAGAGTTATCGAACAGCTATATGAATGATCAGATAGCGGCTATCACGGCAAACAACGTGATCAAACATTATGGTAGCAGTGCGTCGCCTGTTATTGCATTAAAAAATATCAGTCTCGAGATACACGACAACGAATTCTTTACCTTGCTCGGCCCTTCAGGTTGCGGAAAAGCGACGCTTTTAAGACTCATCGCCGTATTTGAGCAGGTAACCGATGGAAAAATCATGCTGTTCGATGACGAGATCGCGAATCTCGAACCGAACCGGCGCGCCTATCGTCTATGCCTACCCGAAAGAAGGTGTTGTCGGCTGGTTTGACAGCATGGTCGTACCGACCAGTGCCAAGAACGTCGAAAATGCGAGGAAGTTCATGAACTTCATGATGGACCCGGTAAACATGGCGATATTGACGGAAAACCAGGGTTACGGCGATGCCGTCAAGGGTACGGACGCGTACTATTCGGATGAGCTGAAGTCCGCACTGGAGATCAATCCGCCGTTCGATTTGAAGGTGTTTTTCGCGCCGACCAGCTCACCCAAAGCCCAGTCGCTAATCGACAAAGTTTGGACCAAGGTAATGCAATAATAATGCGGTAATGACGACTAACGCCCGGAAAAATTAGTTTTCCCCGGGCGTTTTTTGTTTAAACAGCGAGGAAAATATTCTTTAGTAGAGGTGATCTATGCTGACTGCATTCAGTGAAAAGCACGCCCTGCGCAATGAAAAAACGAGTTATACGGCAGTGAACTGGTGTCACCGTTCGAATGTCCGGTACGTGCCGAAAATATTCTCGAACGCCTGAAATCGGTTAACCTTGGCGAGATCATTAAACCCGACGAATTCGGACTCGATCCTATTACACGCATTCACGATCGTGACTTCCTCAATTTTCTCGAGCAATGCTGGAAGGACTGGGTCGCGGTGGGTTACACAGGTGAGGCAATACCCACCATCTGGCCATCACGACGAACACAACAGCGTATTCCCAATCATATCGAAGGTCGCATGGGATATTATGCTTTGGCTGGTGAAACATCTATATCTAGCGGCACATGGGAGGCAGCCCGCGCCAGCGCCAATGTCGCGCTCACTGCGCAGGCGGCGATCAAAAATGGCACTAACGGAAGCCTTCGCCCTTTATCGCCCGCCAGGCCATCATGCAGCAGGCGATATGTACGGTGGCTATTGCTTTATCAATAACGCCGCAGTCGCAGCGCAGGCGTTTATCGATCAGGACGCCAGCCGAGTAGCGATACTCGATGTCGATTTTCATCATGGTAATGGCACACAGGACATTTTTTATGATCGAGCCGACGCCATGTTTGTTTCATTGCACGGTGATCCAAAAGACGCCTTCCCACACTTTCTTGGCTATGCAGACGAGATCGGTACTGGTTCGGGTGAAGGCTTTAATCATAACTATCCGATAGGGCCAGGCACCAATTTTAAAATCTGGGGGTCAGCACTCGAAGATGCCTGTAAAAAGATAGCCAATTACGGCCCGGACGCACTGGTAATATCGCTCGGCGTTGACACTTTCGAACACGACCCGATCTCATTTTTCAAACTCACCAGCGACGACTTCAAACGCTATGGCGCGACTATCGGTGGGCTCAAGCTGCCTACCCTGTTTATTATGGAAGGCGGTTATGCGATTAATGAAATCGGTCTCAATGCGGTTAACGTATTACAAGGCTACGAGGGGCTATAGTTCTTCCTCAGCCGTCTCGATATAAACCGCCATCACGCAACCGGTTTTGGTATGCGAATAATGCTCGGTGCCCTTCTTCATCCACACCAAATCACCCTCGCGGTATACGGTGCCATCGTTATCGATTAATTCACCACTGAGAATCAAAAACTCCTCGTTATTGGTGTGCTGATGCGGCGTAGTAGTCGAGCCCGGCTCCATCTTGTAGACATGAAAACCGACACCTCTGGGTTTACTGGCATCGTGTTGTAAAACGCTGCTATCGTGCTGCTCGCCATTCTTCATTATCCATGGCTGAAACTCTGCATCGTGGATATTGGCTATTTTACGATCATATTTGCGGACTGGTTTCATGTGGTTAGCTGAACTTTCTTACTAATACAAAAGAAGGTTTTATTGTGCCACCTCGGCTCCGAATGGCAAAACCTAAGACTAAAATTGATCGCGTCTATGCCAGTGTCTTGCGAAAACGAAAAATGCTGAACAACGTGAATACACAAGCAAAAGCACCCAAAGCCAGGAACTGCGGGATCAGTTCGATAAAATAATTACCCTTGAGCAAAATGCCACGAATAATCTCAACAAAATAGGTGAAGGGAATGATATAGGCTACCGGTCGAATATAGGAGGGCATTGCTTCAATCGGAAAAATAAAACCCGACAACAGAACCGATGGGATCAGCACAAAAATCGATAGAAAAATCGCCTGTTGCTGGGTCTGGCTTATAGTCGAAATCGCCAGCCCCATAGAAATCAACGCAGCTAGATAGGTGATTGCGAGCAAAAACAATACCGCATGTGAACCCGGTGCAGGCAAGTCAAACACCAGCCAGCTAAAGCCCAAAATAGCATAAAAGTCGATTAGCGAGATAATCACATAAGGAATGATTTTCCCCAGAATAAACTGGCTTCGTGTCATCGGACTCACCAGTAATTGCTCCAGGGTATTATTTTCGCGTTCGCGCACCACCGTGGTAGAAGTCAAAATCAATGCTACCTGCATAATCAATATGCCCACCACGCCTGGCAGGAAAAACCAGGTTTCAATCTTGTCGGGGTTGAACAGGGTTTCTACTTCGAGGTTAAACGGGTCTTGCGCAATTACAATGAGTGGGTCGTCCGGATCTGAAAAATACATGTCGGCGGTTACCGCGTCATCGGTGATAGCCGATGAATTATTATCCATCGCTGTCGCCAGCGATGGCATGGTGCCATCGATATACAGATACACCGAGGGTTGATTATTTTCGCTCAGCTCGGCCGAGAAATTGCCCGGAATGTATAGCCCCGCCCTCGCGCGACCCAAACGAATTTCATTCTGAATATCCGCAACGCTATCCACCTCGTAGAGGTCGAAATAGCCTTCCGACCAGATATTGGTTTTGATCAAATTACTGAACATGGAGGTATCTTTGTCCACGTACGCCATCCGCACATTGTCGGGTTCCAGTTTTAACGCAAACCCGAATAGCGTCGTTAACACGATAGGCATGACGATAATAAATCCGACCAGGCGCGGGTCACGCCGAAGCTGAATAAACTCTTTTCGCATTAATGCCAAAATCAGTTTCATTATTTTGCTCCCTGATCGGTCAAAGACATGAACGCGTCCTCGATACTGGGCGATACGGCTATTAGCTGAAACGAATCTGAATAGTATTTGCTGATTAGTTGCTCGAGTTGATCAATGCTCACCCGGGTCGAGGCAATAATACGCAACTCGCTACCAAACTGATTCACCAGCGCAATACCGGGGAAATTCACCAATGCGTTAGTCAGTTCGGGCTTATGTGATATCTCGCAGGAATACACCTGTTGATCCGTTAATGACGCTCGAATCTCAGCGGGTGTGCCCTGTGCAACCAGTCGCCCGTGGTTTAAAAAGGCGAGCCGGTTACAACGCTCGGCCTCTTCCATATAATGCGTGGTGACAAACAGGGTTTTGCCGCTGGTCGATAACTGGTAAAAAAGCTCCCACAACTCTTTGCGCGTGACCGGGTCGATTCCCGCGGTCGGTTCGTCGAGGAAAATCAGTTCAGGGTCGTGGGTAGTCGCACAGGCCATCGCCAGGCGACGTTTATAGCCGCCGGAAAGTAGCCCGGCGTTTCTATTTTTAAACCCGGTCAATCCATAAAGTTCGAGCTGTTGCTCAAGGCGATTAGAGTCATCGACACCATAAAGCCCGCCATAGAAAGCAATATTTTCCAACACCGTAAGATCGGGATACAGCGCAAAATACTGCGCCACATAACCGATTAAGCGTTTTATCTGTTCGGTCTGCGAAAATAAATCCAGTGATAGAATACTCGCTTCACCCGAACTCGGCCGCAATATGCCAGCCAGCAACCGTATGATGGTCGATTTACCCGCCGCATTAGGCCCCAGCAAACCAAAGACTTCACCCGCATGAATCGACAGGTCGACGCCGTCAACGGCGATAAAATCACCAAATCGTCGAGTTAGACTACGTGTTTCAATGGTATTCGACATACGCTACGCCAACCCTATCAGGAATTTTGGGTATTAGTGCAACCAGGCGTGAACTTTTTTGAAAATTTCACTGTCAGCGCTTGCCAGACGATTGGCAAGATCGAAGTGATCAACATCCGGCTCAATATGCAATTCGATCGGTGCCGAATATTGATTCCAATGTTCGACAAACTGATTCGTCTGCCAATGCAGCTGCGGGCTCTCATCGCCACCGATTGTAACCAGAACTGGCGCGTCGGTGGGAGGCGTCAAAAAGTAAGGACTGATACTATTTGCAACCGCTGTATCCATGCTCAATGCATCATTGATCGTGGTATGCAGTAATGGTTCGAGTTGATACAAACCACTCATCGGAATCGCAGTCTTAAGCAGATTAAGCGGCAGGTCATCCGCCAACTGGGGCCAATCGGTGGTTAACATCATCGTAGTCAGATGGCCACCCGCCGAATGGCCGCAGAGATTAATACGGTCGCGCGAAACGCCAAGTTGTGTTGAATTGCGCCATAAGCGGCTAATCGCCTTTCGAATCTGCCCCACCATTGAGGTCATATCAATCTCAGGGCAAAGCCGGTAGCCGATTAACGCGACATCGACGCCCCGCTCTACGAAGGGCTCGGCAATAAAACTAAACACGGATTTGTCACCACGTTGCCAGTAACCGCCGTGAATGAATACCAGCAATGGCGCATCGTTTTCGCTACAACGGAACAGGTCGATCTTATCTCGTGGCCCCTGGTCGTAGGCACAATCGAGATGCATGTCGGCATTGGCACGAAATTCTTCGCTACGCGTCGTCCAGTCTTCCATAACCTGCGGCATGTCATCACGTAACAGGCGTACGTTGTAGCCTTTTTCTAATTCGGGATTTACTGGGATTTCTCTTTTCAATTTTAGTGCCTAGTCCTTGCGTAATTATTTACCGATTTGCATCGCTTTTATCCTGCACACGACCGCATCGATAAGAATCGAATATCCCTATTATCCAGCTAATAATAAGCACAGCCCAGGCGATATCAAGTAGTTGAGCTTCATTACCGGGTGATTGTCTCGATAATAGTTCTGTAATTGCAGCCACATCCGGGGCAATTTCGCCTTGGAGAATTTGGTCAGCAATTTCCTGCGCCCTTTCCAGCATATTAGCAATGATCAGATACAGCGATGCCAATGAGGTACAGGCCAAAATAGCACCTGAAATACGCTTTTTTAAAAAAAAATGCCCTGCCCCGGGGAGAACCAGAGTCGAGAGCAGAACAGCTTTAGTTGATTTACCCATTCGAAATTAGCGTCATTATTGTTATTGAATAATACCTAACCGGGGGCAGTATACAAACCTTACTGTGTTTTGAGGAATGTTGTTCCGGCCCCGGCTTTCCGCGATAGTCGGGATAACAACTATCAATTAGTTGAAGGCCTGTCCCGGTTTTTTGCCGAACGCTTTCAAGATCATTGCCAGCGGGCAAAAACCGGTGAATGCAGACTGAAACAAATTAAGCCCAACAAAGAGGGTAAAATATAGCCAATAAGGATGGTGAATATGTGATAAAACAACGCTAGCAACGATGAAAACACCGGCGATAGCCAATACAATACGATCAATTGTCATGATAAATTTCCTGATTTTTTAGAAAAGTATTAGGCGATATTATATATTAGTATATTCTAATATACAAATATATATGCGTGGGATTTATCTCGTACATACCAGGCTAAAAGGTTTTATTTGTCGAATTGAAAACATGAGGCTCTCGCAGAGGCGCAAAGAACGCCAGGGAAAAGTGTCAGCGTTAAGAAAGCCAGAATAAAAGCAGGCTATCGATACTGTCAGTAATATCAGTTATTAAACAATTCGAATCACTTAGATATACTTTGCTAGCTCTGCGCCTCAGCGAGAGTTCACCAGTTGCTAAATCAATAGGGTCAGCTTCGATCGATATCCGAATTCAGGCAACCGTCCGCTCTCCAATCAATATCGCCTCAAGCTTAACCTGATCAGCCGCAAACAAACGAATGCCCTCAGCCAACTTTTCGGTTGCCATCGCATCGCCATTATGTCTCCAGCGGAAGTCATTTTCACTGAGTTGGGTTTTAATATCTGCAGATGAGGCATTCTGAGAATCGAGCATCTTGTCCAACGGGGCTTCGGAATCGGCGAGTTCCTGCATTAATCCGGGACTGATTGTGAGACGGTCGCATCCGGAGAGCTGGCGTATCTGGTCGGCATTACGAAAGCTTGCGCCCATGACAACAGTGTTAAAACCATTCGTCTTGTAATAGCTGTAAATGCGTTGAACTGACATGACACCCGGGTCATCCGCAGGTGCATAGGAGTCGACACCATCAGCCTTTTTGTACCAGTCGAATATGCGCCCGACGAAGGGCGATATCAGGAACACACCGGCATCGGCACAGGCCTGCGCCTGGGCGAAACTGAACAGTAATGTCAGATTGCAGTTGATGCCTTCTTTTTCGAGTTGTGCTGCAGCCTGGATACCTTCCCAGGTCGAGGCGAGTTTGATCAGGATGCGGTTGCGTTGGATACCGCCCTGTTCGTACATATCAATTAGTTTGCGCGCCCGTGCGATGCTGGTATTCATATCAAACGAAAGACGTGCATCGACTTCGGTCGAGACGCGACCCGGTACGATATTTAAAATTTCCTGCCCGATTAGCACTGCCAGTTTGTCAGTTGCATTATCGAGCTGGGTTTGGGAATCGCCACCCTCGCTAGCGGCAAATTCCTGCGCCTGCTGTAATTGACTTTGGTAGTGCGGCAATGCAACTGCTTTTAACAGTAACGATGGATTGGTGGTTGCATCTTCCGGGGTGTACTGGCGAATCGCTTCGATGTCGCCGGTATCGGCGACCAGTGTAGTGAATTGTTGTAGTTGTTGTAGTTGGTTCATACTGGTCGCACTGTCTGATTTTAGGAGCTTTTATTATATCAGCCGACAGAGCATTAAGCCTATATTGGTTTATTTTCTGTTTGGTTGAAATGGTGTAAAGCGCCGTGATTATTGCACTCTCCCAGTCAGATTTTTTCGACGCCAATATGATCTATATCAATTACTTGCTCATCTGAATCTTTATGATTGACCATGAATGGCAAATCTGGAGTGAAATATGAACTTTCTAACAGTGGTAATCATTGTCGCTATGTTATTAACCTTTGCTGTAATGGGCACAGGTATCTGGTCAATGGTTCATGGTGGTGAGTTTGATAAGAAGCATTCAACCGAGCTGATGTTTGCCCGGGTTGGTATGCAAGGTGTTACTTTATTGCTTCTATTCCTGGCTATTTACCTGGCAAGTTGATAGCGAGTAAATAAGGCCCCTGGAATAACGAGAATAGATTCGGGTTCAAGCGAATGTGCTCCTGAATCGGTCGCTAGAAGTACAACAGGCGGTGACCTGTCGGTCGCCGACGCGAATACGCTTATGCCCTAAATAGAGAACAATTCATCGACTGAAAACCACCAAATTTATTAGCGCGGCTGACAATATGCAAAACCAGGCACATTTCAAAGATAGACTGATGACACTGAAACAGAAAGTCACTCAGCGGATCAGTTCAATCGATAAAGATATCAGGCACGAAGGCATGTCGGCAGACTGGACTGAGCAGGCGGTGGAGCGTGAAAACGACGAGGTGCTGGAGTCACTGGGTAACAACGCGGAGCAGAAACTGGCAATGATTAACACGGCTCTGAAAAGAATAGAATCGGGTGAGTATTTTTACTGTCAGTCCTGCGGTGAAGAAATACCTCGCGCTCGTCTCGAAGTTCTGCCATTTAACTCACTGTGTGTCGATTGTGCAGATAGACTCGAAAATCAATAAGGAGCTAGAAATATGTTGAATGAGAAACACGACCTGGTTCACGAATTTCCAGAGCATCGGGAGACAATCCGTAGTCTGAAAACGGGCAATCTTCATTTCGCCAAATTATTCGACGATTACCATGAAATTGACCACGAAGTCCTGCGCATTGAGACCGGCGTTGAAAACAGCTCAGATGACTATTTGGAAGAACAGAAAAAGAAGCGCCTGTATCTGAAAGACGAGCTTTATCAGTTAATCAGAAAGGCTGATTTATAATGAAACGTAGCCTGGTGAGGCTTTCTTAGCGGCAGGAAAAACCAACTTCTGACTCAGACTCTAATCCTTCAGTTGCGCCACTTCTCTTCTAAACGGTAACGCATCACCGATGTCAGGCATATCGAGTTCGCGTGCGTAACGGTGTCCGGCGTAGGTTGCCCAGGCTATCGGAGCCGGCGCTTCGGCATCTCCAATTAATTTAATTGACCGAATACCTCTGTCCTCCCATTCGTCTTCACGCGCGTGCAAATCGTTCCAGAGCGCATCGTCGCCGACACGACAGGTAACATACAACAATGCATCTGCAGCGATATCCTGTGATTGCCCGGTGTATACGCAATCGATGGTTATTTTGCCATTGGCAATTTTTGATACAGCGCGATTAAGCACAATTTCGACACCCAGTGCTACCAGTCGACGGTGGATAGACGCCTGTTCGAATGTATTATTAGTCCATTCCGATACATAGGCCGCCGGGGTTACCAGGGTCACGCTACAATCACTATTGACCAGTAGTTCAGCCAGCACACCACCCATATAATAGTGGTCGTCATCAAATATAACGACGCGCCCACCGGGTAGGTTTCCAGTCATTAAATCGTCTGGTGTATAGGTCGGTAGCGACTCGTCGCATCTCTGCCACCGCCGAAGGATCACAATAACCACCACCGTTGCAATGCGCTACCTGATAAAACCGATTTTTCGCAGTGAGCGGGCCGATGGCTACCGGCTCAAACAAAATATCGTAACGTGGGTCTCTAGCCATAATTCTCAACTCTCAAATTTTGCCCTGCCTGGAATACTCTCGGCAGCCTTTAAAATGCTGCCGGCTTCCCCAGCCGCAACGAAATACGACAACTGATTGAGCGTAAACTGAACCTATATCGACATGCGTCGGATTACTCTGGAATTACGGCGATTACATCAATTTCCATTAACCACTCAGCCTGCCCGAGGCCAGCAACCACTATCCCGGTTGATATCGGATAAACCCCTTTTAGCCATTTACCAACCACCTGATATACCGGCTCACGAAATCGCGGATCGGTAATATAAGTCGTTGTTTTAACAATATGGCTCAAATCACTACCGGCCTCTTCGAGCAACTGCTTGACGTTTTTCATCGCCTGTTCGGCCTGAGCACCCGGGTCACCGAGGCCGATCAGATTACCTTCGAAGTCGCTACCGATCTGGCCGCGAACGTAAACCGTGTTACCGGCAACTACGGCCTGACACAAATCATTATCGAGTGACTGATTTGGGTAGGTTTCTTTCGTATTGAACATACGAATGCGCTTATGTGTTGGCATATTAATCTCCTAAAAGGCATTGACAGCGGCTGCGGTGGTACCCAAAAAAGCACTCTGCCCGGTAACCTGCGTCGTTGTTTTTTCCAATACCTGATCGCTAATGCCAGCAGCATCGTTTCGCATGTCGTAAATACGCTCACGGATATCGACCAAAGGCTTAAACATCGGGTGCGTGATGACATTTTTCACCCGCTCACCGCTATTACAAACTTCACGCCTATCCTGCAGGGATGCTTTGTATTCGTCTCTGGTTCTGATCATGATTTGATTTGCTAGAATGTTGAAAATGAAAAAAATATCGCTACTTTTATGCGCGTAGTTTGGAGTGGCTACAGGCTCATGTAAATTAATTTTTTTCTGGATATTGATTTATAAATTATAAATCACATGGATGATAATGGCTTTATATTGAAATATGGATTTTCAGGAGATATTTATGTCAAATCTTATTTTTTCCTTGAATCAAATTTAGTATCAACCGTATGACTGGTTACTTCGACTTACGCTGAAATCTTAATTCGATCACCGGCAAAGGAAAGAGACAGACCGCTTGATTTATATTTATTAGTTCAAACCATGAAAAAATATTAATTTATCGAATTAAGCGATCTCCCTATACTCGCTGCCAGTATTTAACCCTTGGGAGATCTTATGAGTCGAAGTGCTGGTTGCGAGACCGATCACGGATGAAATTACCCCCGGTCATGTTATCCTTCGTCAACCGGCATCGGCGAAAACCAGCCTGCATATTGAATCGTTTTCGGCACACTGTCGGGGCTTTTTCGCCGGCTGGATTCAATAGTAAAACTTGACGAGTATCCATTTATGACGTTATCAATCGCTGCCTGGGACAAAACCACCGGGCAATTTGCCGCGGCAATATCTTCATCCAGCATCAGTGTCGCCAGCCGATGCCTGCACTGGAAGGCCGGTGTCGGTATCGCGTTAAGCCAGAACATTACCGATCCTCGTCTGGGACAACGCATGTTGTCGCTGCTGGCCGACGGCGTTACGGTGGACGATGCCATTGCCGCGACCGTGAACAGCACAGCTCACGCCCAGTATCGACAGCTTGCACTGGTCGATGATGAGGGTAATACCGGGTTATTCACCGGCGACAGAGTGCTCAGCTGTTTTTCTTCAGCACAGGGCAAACACTGTGTTGCAGCGGGTAACCTACTCGACAACGAGGGTGTACCTACGGCGATGATCGACAGTTTCGAGAACTCCACTGGTTCGTTTGGCAGGCGTGTACTGGATGCCCTTAAAGCAGGGGTCGATGCTGGTGGCGAGGCTGGCCCTTTACACTCGGCCGGCCTGTTGATAGGCGGTAAGCCTTCCTGGCCGATTGCGGAACTGCGAATCGACTGGGACGATGACCCGATTAATAAAATGTTCGCCGGCTGGGCGGTTTACGAGCCGCAGATAGACGATTACGTCACCCGTGCATTCGACCCCAGAGAAGCACCCTCCTATGGTGTACCCGGAGACCTTTAATGGCACAATTGAACAGCGAAGAAATTCTCCGTCGCCTGATTGGCTTTGACACCACCAGCACGACTTCTAATCTCGAATTAATCGATTTCATTCGAAATTATCTGGATGATTTTTCGGTAAAGTCACAACTGGTACACAACGATGATCAGACCTGCGCCAATTTGTACGCAACCATTGGTCCGGACGATATGGGTGGCGTGATGTTGTCAGGTCATACCGACGTGGTGCCAACCAGCGGACAAAACTGGAATAGCGATCCCTATCAATTGAAGGCCGATGATCAGTTATTTTATGGTCGGGGCTCCTGCGATATGAAGGGCTTCATCGCCTGCACGCTCGCCGGTATAGCCAAAATGGCTGCTCAGCCTTTGCAAACACCAATTCACCTGGCGTTTTCCTACGACGAGGAAATCGGCTGTGTCGGTGTCAAAAAGCTGATCGATGCGATGCAGGGTTTTGAAGTTAAACCACGTATCGGATTAATCGGCGAACCCACCGACATGAAAATGGTGATCGGGCACAAGGGTAAAGCGGCTTTCCGGGTTGAGATTACCGGCTCGTCCTGCCACTCAGCTTATATTACCAGTGGGGTTAATGCGGTTGAATTTGGCGCTGAGCTGATTTCATTTATCCGTAAGATGAATCATGCCGTGCAGGATCGAAACATGATTGATGACGGTTATTCGGTGCCACATTCGACTTTTCATGTGGGCAATATTAGCGGCGGCACCGCACTCAATATCGTGCCTAAACAATGCGCGTTCGAATTCGAGATACGCAATTTGCCACAGGACAAGCTCGACGAACTAACGCATGAGATTAAACATTACGCGACCGATGTTTTACTACCGGAGATGCGCTCCAGGTTTGAGCTGAGCGATATTCAGTTTACGCCAATTTCAAATTATCCCGGCTTGCGTACCGATGCGGCGTCGAATGTGATTGACTACACACGTTCGATCAGCCCTGTTAACGAAATCGGTGACAATGTCAGTTTCGGAACTGAAGCTGGATTGTTTGATCAACATTTAGGCATCAACAGCGTGGTTTGCGGCCCCGGCAGTATCGACCAGGCGCATAAGCCGGACGAGTTCGTGTCCCGCCAACAAATGCAATATTGCGATCAAATGATTGCTAATCTGGTTCATCGCTGTCTTGAACCTTATCCCTATTGACAGGTGATCAGTATCCATCAGTAGGGCTGAATTTATTCGGCCAATTATTATTGCAGAGATTTATATTTGGCCGAATGAATTCGGCCCTACAACTCCTTATCTTTAATATCCTGATCAGCTTTGTTGAGCATCTGACGCCATTAGTTTATATTCGCTTCGATGGATAATAATCATAAACTGGCCCTGGGTTGGCGCGAATGGGTAGCCTTGCCCGACCTCGGTCTACCCGCGATCAAGGCAAAAATTGACACCGGCGCTAAAACTTCTGCCCTGCACGCTTATTACACCGAGCAGTACCAGCTCGACGATGTCGACATGGTGAAATTTTTCATTCACCCGATACAGAAAAATTACGAGTTTTACGTCGAATGCCACGCGCCGATCTTCGACTATCGCGAAGTTAGCGATTCGGGTGGACATAAGGAAATGCGCTATGTTATCGAAAGTAATATTGTTATCGGCACAGAACAATGGCCGATAGAATTGACCCTGACGAATCGTGATACTATGCGATTTCGCATGTTACTGGGTCGCCGCGCTATGGAAAATAGGGCCATCGTCGAAGCCGGTGCTTCCTACCTGAATGGCAAACTGAAAGCCAAAAAACTTTACCAGCTATAAGCGGAGTTTAACGCATGAAAATCGCACTATTGTCGAGAAATCGCAAGTTGTATTCTTCGCGAAGAATCATCGAAGCGGCCGAGGAACAAGGGCACCAGATTGTCGTCATCGATGTACTGCGCGCATATATGAATGTTGTCTCACACAAGCCGTCCATTCACTATAAAGGTGAAACGCTTGAAGGCTTCGATGCGGTGATACCTCGAATCGGGGCATCGGTCACTGCCTATGGCCTGGCGGTGCTGCGACAATTCGAGATGATGGGCGTGGCCCCTCTTAATGAGTCGGTGGCAATAGGTCGCTCACGCGATAAACTTCGTTCTCTACAGTTATTATCGCGTAAGGGTATCGGCATGCCATTAACCGGGTATGCGAATAAGCCTGATGATATCAAGGATGTTATCAAG
>CAXMRQ010000057.1:0-10974 GCA_964196115.1 uncultured Gammaproteobacteria bacterium | reverse complement strand
TTACCTTTGGGCGAAATTTCCTCGACAAATTTATCAACACTTTCGACGCGATTTTCTCGTCTAAAAGCAATCGCCTTTTCGATTGTGCGCCATTGATGTTTTTTAATATTGCTGATTCTTCTCGGCTGCAGGCCCTGACGTTCGGCCTCGTCGGCCGGAACCTTGTTATAGGGATGTTCGCCGGTAAACATTTCGTAAACAACGCAGCCGAGTGCGAAAATATCATCTCTGACATCAGGCTCTTCGCCCTCAAGCATTTCCAGACTGGCATAGGCTGGTGTTAGTGCGCCTAAATTACCGGCATCAAATAGCGTCAGGTCACGCGTACTACCTTCCACCTGTTCAACCTGAGCAACAGCTCGTGCTATACCAAAATCAAAAACTTTGGTTACATTATTTTTTGTGACAAATACATTCCCCGGTTTAAAATCCGAGTGGATAATTCGTTCAGCGTGGGCGTAAACTAACGCTGATGACATGCCAAAGGTAATCTCCCAGACATCATCTGTCGGAAGCCCGGTGGATTGATAGTTCCTGATGAGCTCATCGAGTGAGTTGCCATCGAGAAATTCCATTGTCATAAATACAGTATCGCCATCACGATCAAAGTCGAACACATTTACAATGTTAGGATGGGCTATTCGTTGTGATTTGCGAGACTCGCGCTGCAACGAAATAAATGCCTCAGGGTGCGACTTAAACTCTTCGCTTAATACCTTTATCGCTACGTATGGGTCACGGTCCTGAGCTTCGACTTTCAGCAGATCCCTGGCCTTATAAACTATCCCCATGCCACCGGTGCCCAGCACGGTTTCCAGGACAAAACGTTTTTTTAACAAACCATGCTCATCCGCTTCGGCAGCCGTTGATTCGACTGCCGGATCGTTGGCATTTCCTGATTTTTGCCCCGCCGGGGCGATTCGAGCTTTATCATCAGTTACAGGCCCCTCAGTATTAATGCGGGTCGCCTCGACGTTTTGTGTTTCCCTCCTGTTCGCTCTGGGCGCTATTCGGGTTTTATCTTTCGCTGCTGCGGGGTTTTCATACGAAGGCTTTGCTGAAGGGGTAATAGGTGTTTTATCCGACTCCCCTGAAATGGAAGATCTTTTCTCGACAGGTGCAATTCGAGTAGCATCAACGGCTCTGGAAGGGTGTGAATCTCCCGGTTTAAATCTGGTTTTATTTGAATCTTGGTCTGACATGGCTTAACGCATAATCGCAGCTTAGCGCCGGGAAGATTTATCGGGTTCACCCTTAACCAGAATTACGGAAACGTTATCATCAGCGCCGTTATCAAGCGCCTTTTGAATCAGTGCTTGCACCGCCTGTTCGATTGGCTGGCTAGCCAGGATGTGTGCGATCTCATCATTTGAGACCATGTTGTAAAGACCGTCACTACAGAGCAGGAAAATGTCACCAAGTTGAACACCAAAGGCATTGATATCGATAAATATTTCGGAATCAGCACCGATCGCTCGAGTGATTACGTTAGAGTCCGGATGATTGTCCGCCTCTTCCGGGGTGATATGACCCTGCATGACCTGTTCTTCAACCTGACTATGATCCCTCGATAACTGTACTAACTGGCGGTTACGATACCGGTACAAACGCGAATCTCCTGCCCACAGGCAGATGCCCACCCGGCCCTTAATAATGAGCGCGACAACCGTGCTACCCAGGGTACGGCCGTCTAACATAATGTCAGCATATTCCAATATTCGATGATTAACATCGATCAGGCTATCCTCAACACGATTAACGATTTCATTCAGACCACCATCCAGTTTCAGATTTTTTAGTGTCGAAACAATCATATCGCTGGCGACATTACCCGCCTCATACCCCCCCATTCCATCAGCTACAGCCCAGAGTCGTTGATCTGGCAGGGACAAAATTGCATCTTCATTATTTGCTCTGACTAATCCTACATGGCAATTTTGTGCGGACTTCCATTTAATTGGTCGTCTGATTGTAATTTCATTCATCAATCAGCCACTGCCTGCAAGTTATAGGGTATTTTCCAGTTCCTACGTTGCCACTGACCGTCTAGCATAGAGGCAACACCACCGGTCGGTGGCAATCCCTGACAACAAAACAGCGTTGGATTGATTAACTCGGAACCCGCAGTTTTCCATAAGCTAAAACTCGCCAGACCAGTGGTCAGGGTCGCATTTAACAAATAAGGTAGCGCGTTATTAATCTGCGTTTCGTCGCAGCCACCGAGGCCAAAGATCATCGGCCCTGTCTCGCCCAAATTTTGCGTTGCCCTATACGCTTGCGACTGGCTTAATTCAATGTCAGCCACTAGGTCGACCAGTTCGTCTGCATCAATTTCACCATCCAGTGATCGCAGGCATTGTGTTTCAAGCTGCTGATACCAGCTATCCTGATGCAACGAAAAGTTGACCGCTGATTCAGATGCTGGCAGCTGCTGTACAATGCTAATCGGAAAATAACGACCGACGCGGTCAACGCTAGGCATTATTATGCCTGCCCACATGTTGCTATCGATAACGCCGGGTGAGAAAACAAATTGCCAAATCGGACTGGTTAAATAAATATTTAACCAGTCTTCACCGATTTGCTCCTGCGATGCGGATATAAAATGCTGTAGCCACTCGTCCCAGACATTGATAAAAGTCGAATTTAAATGCCGTTTTATGAAATCACCATGAGCCGGTAATTTGCCATATAACCCAATCTGCATATTCGAATTCATTTAAATCGACTTGGGGCACCTGAATGCACCAAGTAAATTCTGCCTAAATGGGTTATCAACACTTTCTGCTTTTATTGAAAATATTATATCGTATTTGATATCTGCCTTTTTGCCATCGTCCTTTTCCGTTACACTATAACTGACCAAAAATACGTTGGCCTTATTGGTTTTGGCAATTTTAGATGCATCCTGCAACCTGAACCACGCCCAGGGGCCATCAAAAGATTTTTCATGACGATTTTCGTTCAAATCTTCGAACACGATCCGAACACGTTTGTTTTCATCTTCACCAGACCAATCCAGATTTTTCCAGAATTTTGGGCCATGACTATAGGTAATGCTTTGACCTCCCAGATCTAGCCTAAATTGAGCAACCTTTTTTTCCATTTGGTAAGGTTTCAACTGGAAAGATATCGCTGGAACCTCTGGTTTCTTCCTAAAGAATATAGTCTTGATGGCTAGCGCCTTTTTCACCTGTTTCAGTGTCGCCGCATTAAAATTTACCGAACGCTTATCAACTACATTGTTTTTCCAGGTCTTTCCAGTTTTAACAAACGGTTTGATAAATTCCCGATAAAATAAATCCATGGTGCCTTTAGGTTTAAAAAATTCGACAAAATCAAAAAGAGCTAATTCGTCAGACGATGATCGTTTTATCGGATAACGCCCAGCAAGAGATCTCTGGTATGCGCTATATACTCGATTTTTCCACTCAACATTGACGTATTGCCTGGCAGAATTCAGTATTACCTTCCAGGTTTGATCGGCAATGGTGTCGAGCCAACGATTAACCGGATCTGGTGTTTTTTTGGAGAAGCTACGTAAGCCGGTTATCGCATTGCCTGCGCCGCTTTGATAGCGCGCCCTTGCCAACTCAAAAGCCTTTTTATTGGGGTCGGGTGATACCGATATCTCAGCAATGAAATCGTTTAACTGCTGTATTTTTTGAACGATAGCGTCAACCGGTGCAGGACTTTTACTCGACTCCCTGAGCAATCCATTAAAGTTTTTAAACTGCTGATCTACTTTGGTGATATTTACTTTACTCGCCAGTAGGGCGGTCACTGTGCCCGTCTTGCCCTCGCCCCCGCCATCTTCCAGACTTTGTAAAATAGGTGGCGTCAACTGGGTATGGCCGATACTCACCTGCAATATCGCTAGTAAAGGCGAGTAGACTGGATCGACGAAACGCGACAGCCGCTCACCGGCCTGTGTCAGATTTTTAAATTCTGCGACATTCAAAGCGGCCAGAGCTTTGCTCCAGTGCTTTATATAGTCAGCCATGTACAGGCCTTTGACCTTTTTACTGATATCTTCCAGGTCTGCTTTAACAAAATCGACCTTGCTGGTTTCGTCGTCTGACAATACCCAACGCTCATTAACAATATCGGCAATGACGGGCGAGTCGGTGGATAAATCAATACTGTCGTAGCCATCTTTGGTAAACATGAAAGGCATTTGCAATGCCGCTTCTACCGCAGGGGTGATGGCGTAAGCTTCTCGTACGGTTTCGCCGTATAAATTGAGCAATTCTACTTTTTGATTAAATTCGGGGTTGGTTCGAATACGGCTGTAGATTCGCTGGTGAACAGGCACGCGCAACAATAATTTGCGCGTCTGGGTAACCAATTGGCTATTCAGTTCGTAGGGTTGTAATTCAAGATTTAACAGCGCCTGTAAGTGTTTTTCCAGCGCCTGACGATAGCCAGCTTCACCTTGCATATTGTCATTCCAGTCGCTAACAAACCAGTCGGTAATTAACTGCTTATCCATTTTCTCGACTTTATTAAACATTAGGTAGGTTCGGAAACTATGGTAAAGGTCTCCGCCCTGATGGCCTTTGAGGATTTTCTGTTCCAGATAATTGACCACTCGAGGCAATAATAACTCTCTCAGTTGTGCGTGATAAGCAGCGTCTGCAGAGCTATCAACATTAGCATCGTAAAGGCCGAATCCCGATAGCCAGGGGTGTTCATTCTGATCGTAAACAATACTCGCCTTAGCCAGGGCATTAAGTGAGGGCACTACCGTTCTGATATCTTTATTCCATACGCTGAGCCGCTTATTTTCAACTTTAAATTCAGCCACATACGAGCCTACTTCAGACATATATTCGTTATGCCGACCAATACTACCTGCCCAAATGCTGAGCAGTCCGATGGCAGTCAGAACCAGCATCGCATAAGCGGAGCGTTGAACCCACTTCATAATTAATTCGTATTTTCTATTTGAACCAACCAGTTCCGACTCCTGGAAAATCACCTCACGAAATAGCTTACCGAGGAAAAAGCTCTTTCCCTGGCCCTGCGCCATCTGCGCCACTTCGGCAGCAAAACCAAAATTGGACGAAACTGCAGTCATCATACGATCAATCGGGGTTCCATCCTGGGTACCACTGGTAAAATAAATGCCACGTAAGTAGGGCTGAAACTGAAATCGGTTCTTAATAAAAGTCTGGTTTACAAAATGATCAATAATTGATTTGAGGTTTTCAATTTGCTGTGGAAAACCCTGAATCATGGCTCGGCGCTTTACGTCGCGCTCCTGATGTATGCGTGACAGTTCTCTTGAGTAAAGCCTGTCCAGCAGGTGCTGAAATTCACCTTCAAAGTAACCGAAATCAGGACTGTCCGAGGGTCCTGGCGCATCGGGCAGTGAAATTCCCCAGACCTGTTCGCGTTCTTCTTTGCTTAAATCCTCAAAGTATTCAGTGAATCCTGACACCAGATCCGATTTGGTAAACATCAAATAAATCGGGAATCTTATTTCAAGTTTTTCCATCAAATCATCAATCCGGGATCTAATAGTCTTGGCGTATTGAACTCGTTCAGATTCGGTTTGTAATAAGAGATCCTGTATACTAATCGCCACGATGGCGCCATTAATTGGCCGACGTCGACGATTTTTCTTCAGTAGTTTGAGAAAACCCTCCCAGGCGTTGCTGTCTACCACCTTGTGACTGTCCTGGGTGGTATAGCGACCTGCGGTGTCAATCAGTACAGCCTCGTTGGTAAACCACCAGTCACAATTGCGTGTGCCGCCAACACCCTGTAGCGATCCCTTGCCGAACTGCTCGGCGAGCGGAAAATCAAGACTGGAGTTAACCAAAGCGGTGGTTTTTCCAGATCCAGGTGGCCCGATAATGATGTACCAGGGAAGCTCATAGAGCGCTTTACTGCGGCTCTTTCCACTAAATTTTAATTTAGACAGGGTACTCAGTGCATCAGAAAAACGTTGACTGATTTGCTGAATTTCTTCTGCTGACTGATCGACTGAAGAATCAGCTATTTCCTCATGATTCTGTCCCAGATCATCGACCAGATTATCATTATGCTTTTTATTCATTAGCTGAATGCGTAAATTATTCAGCCCCCACAGGATCAGCAAAATAATAATCGCGACCAGGCGGGCAATTTCCCCTCCTAACGGTGCAACATTATTTTCGCCAAATTTGATAACCGGCCCGACAAACCAGATAATGATCGAAATCGCTATCAGGCCAATCAGGGAAATAATAAATTTATTGCCGAAGAAATTGATTACTTTTTTCATTTCCTGCCTGAGTTATCCATTTATATTCTAAATTTATGGTCGCGGTATTAGTTACTGGTTTGAAGTTTTATTTGCAATGCTGCGCATGTCGGCTATCTCGTCGAGTTTTTCAACTACCGGTATCGACGAATCATACAGCCATACGCGGAATCCGGAGTATCCGAGTAATAGAACCACTGCGAGGATGCTAGCCGCTACCCAGACAGGAAGATAATGTGCCAGCGAATTTCTACTTTTCCCCAGTCCCTGCCAGCTAGGTGACAAAGACCGCTCGTAGTCTCCTCGTTGTCGACGAATAGTAGTAAACAGTTCATCACGCAGCTGTTCTATGGTGTCGCGGCCTCGATGAATCACGCGATACTTGCCTTCAAACCCCAGGCTCAACAAAACATACATCAATTCGAGAATATGTAAATTCTCCGCTGGCTGTTCTAACATTCGATCCAGCAATTGAAAATATTTTTCACCCCCCGATGTTTCATTGTGAAAAATACTGAGTAACGTCCTTTGCGGCCAGGCACTTTCCGAGCCCCAGGGCGTGTTCAACACTATCTCATCCAGCGCAGCACATAACGAATAACGCGCCGAAAGCACAATCTCGGGTCTGATACCTGCTTCCGTGGCCTTCTTTTCAAACAGTTTTATTTCGTCACACAATCGTTGATGCAATCCGCCGACATCAGGATGCGATATCGACTGACGGGTCTTTTGAAAAACTGCAATTAGTGTCGAGGCAGCATTGATCAATGGATTCAGTCCACTACTGGTATTGAAATAAGCACTTGCTGAACTCGACTCGAACTGCCCCTGTAGTTCCGGCTGATAGTGGGACTCTGGCATCGGCTGCCGCTGGACTGGGGGCTGGCTCTGTATCGGTGGCAGGTTTTGCGCGGGCGGTTGATTCTGTGCTGGCAATGGTTCCTGTACCGGTTGCTGCGAACGTCCAGCTCGACCACCGGGCATTGGCCTGATCACAGTACGATCACTATTTACCGACGGTGGCCGGAACACAGTTTTATCTTTGTTATCGGATGACATGACTAACTCCCAGTGCAGACACTTATCTGGCTCTACAATACCTCTTTTTTACTGCCGAATTGCCCAGAATTCCAATTCGAGCCCAGGAAAATCACCGCCCACATGTATGGCGAATCCACCGGAATGCTCCAGCTCTTTCCAGAACTCGCTTTGCGGTTCGAGTTGAAAATAAGTAAATCCGGCATTATAGGGGATTTGCCGTGGCGCAACAGGCAAAGGTTTTAAATCTATGCCGGGCATCGCCGCATTCACCAGCTGTCGAATTCGTTCCACCGGACCGATTTTTATCTGCGCCGGCAAATGCGTTCGTAACGCATCTTCAGGCACATCCGCCCTGGCCGACAGTATAAAAATAGCACTACCCAGTAGTGAAGAATCTACAATTTCGGCAACTCGAATACCGTATTTTTTCTCCACCAGGTTAAATGAAATTGCCGATTGTTCGTAAACCGCACTCAGGCTGCTTCTCAGTTCAGAAATAACCGGAGTAAAGCTGGCCTGTAAATCCTCATGCAAATACTGCGGGAAATCCGGTGCGCGTTTGTCTTTAGCAACAAAAGTGGCTAATTCGCCGACCATTTGTACACTACCGGCAAAAAGATCGATCGGGTGTAAACCCTTCATGCTAGCCATATGTTTGGCCATTGGCTCCAGCCGATTAATCAACTGAAGCATCATGTAATCTGCGACTTCTGCGGTAGCACCACGATTAGCATCGGCGAGTCGACCTGCAATTGCTTCACCGCGATGATGCAATAATCCAATTAACTCGGACAGAAATCCTGCCAGTTTTGGCGACTTGCTGCAATCCAGACAACTGGCGATATAGGCGTCGTCAATCAGAACATTTTTATCATCACGCGACTCGGTGATACGAATTAATCCAATTTTCACGTAGCCGCTGGTGTCGTCGCTTTCCAGCATCAAACGGAAATGCAACTTACCGACATTCAGCGAAATAGTATCTCCGGACTCGCTCGAGACATCTCGTATTTCCTGTTCATAACCATAGTGGCGAGCCAGGCTCTGGCTATTGTCATTGGCGACGACATCCACCGCTCCGGGACGTTTAACCGGCACACATAAATAAACAATACTATTGTGCGTATTTTCCGGAACCTGATAAACCGGCGGTGCTTCGTCCACGTCTGGAAAGTTAAAAGGCGTTCCATCGGGAAAAACACCACTACCGCGAGAAGCCGATATCTTTCCCATAGTCAGTAGTTGTTGATCAATTTCGAAGTCATGTATACCCCATCCATAGGCGCCAAAAGCTGAACATTTTCCGTCTACCAGTCGCTCGAAATAACGCTCCTGTTGTTGAAAATGCTGGGAGTTCAAAAACATTCCTTCAGACCAGATAACCTTACTATTTAATGACATCTTAATACTCGCCAGTTTTCAAATTTAAGGAAGTTCTGCAAAAAACAGAGTATCCACGGTAGACAGTCGTATCGCCAATGACCTCAGAGTCCGTCCAGATCACTCTATAATTTTCAATTCGTTACCTGTAACACGAATAGTGGCCGAATTTTTAAATACGTTATTAGTGACTACTGGAATAACTAATTTATATTTAGACCCTTTAAATTCCGAAAATTCGGCATAAAGAGCAACATATTTAGTTCTCTTGTCCAACACAAATAATTCACTGCGACCTTCTCCGGGCTTGAAAGGTTTTAACTTGTGCATATCCACCATATCGGCACCCAAAACTTCCTTATCTCGCTCGAATATATCGATGAAATCGGCTTTTGTTATTATTTTATCTGCTTTCAGTTCGTACACACGGATAAACAACGGGGAAGCGAGACCTGTATCATCGGGATTTATGTCTGTCTCTACCAGAAATTCAATTTTTAAATCTGTATCCAGATCAAAAAAATTCCCAATCGCACTTTTATCCGACTGACAGGAAGCAAATATTGTTAAAACAAAAGCCACAAACCCAGCGATAATAATATTTTTATATTTCATATTTGCCCCAATTTAAAGAGTCATTTTTGTTTGTCAGCCCTGCGTGAGAGTGCCAGTTTTTGTAACTGACTTTCGTAGGCCCGGACGAACTCGTCGCTATACAGATATTGAAATGATCGATCCATATCGCCGACAAGTTCGTTGTAATACTCCTGGTACGATTCCCAGTATTTGGCTTTTTGGCTTCCCGGCATTAGTCCTCCTTTCTTTTGCTTCGAAAACCGTTGTTCCAGAACCACAGGGTCGAAGCGCTCAATAACACTCTTGAATGCCCCACGTATGCCAGCCAGTATTGCCACCTGATGTTCAGCTATACCTTCAAACCCGTCTTGTACCGCCTCAAGTGGCTTTTTGTAAGCGTTACCCTGTTTGATAAACATATTTTCTAAAGCATCATCGACATTTGCAGAAAATTTTAATGGATTGTTTTCTACTGGCTGGATGGTAGTAACATTCATGCGAAATTCACTTTTAATCGCACTGCGCGATCCAAGCACCTGCATTAAACCTCTCACCATTTCGCGCAAAACCTCGGCCGATAACTGATTGATTTGGTCAACTTGCTCATCACTTAGATTCTTATCCTGGAATCCCAAAATGTTTATCAGGGTCTTATCAACCGCCCCTGCCTTATTCGAGCCGGGTTGCGGCGCTGCGCGCTGCTGTTCCAAAGCCACCTCTCCTAATTGTCGATTTTGCTCAATTGGCTGCGCTATGTTGCTAGCCACACTATCTGATACTGGACTAGCCTCTCCTGCTATCACATGCTCAGCTGCATTCTGGCGCGACGACGATCCTCCGGGTTTCGGAGCCACCGGTGGTTCAGTCAAAGGAGACGACGGCTGATCTGGCAGAATATAAGCCGACTCCGGTTTCGTCGACGCTGAAGGTAACGATAAGTCATCGTCCCAATCATCCGGAATCGCAGCTCCAGCAGCCGCCTCCTGCCCCAGTAGCGGCTCCGGCCACGAGATTTGCTGATTGAGCGGGTTTGCCTGATCCGAATGAGACGGCCCCGCCCAGGATTCAGACGCGGGATTTACCTGGTTACCGCCACCCTGCGCTTTATCGAGGGCGGCTAACGGATCTGTCTCGGCTGGGTTAACAATATATGGTGAATCAGAGTCGCTAAAATGACCACCACCGAATGGTGTTTCCGACGGACTGAGAGGTGCGTTGTCGAAAGGCCCATTATCGAAAGATCCGCGGGGGGATGCTGCAAAATTTGCAGTCGCGATTTCCAGTGTTATAGAAAACTCGTAATCGCCAACTATAAAGGTATCTTTGTCATTAATCGGCAATTTTGTTCCCTTGCCCATCGGGTCAGCTGTGCCATTGTAAAAAGTACCGTTTGTGCTCCGGTCTATGATATTAAAGCGGCCATTTTCGCAACTGATCTGACAATGACAAGATGACAAATAACACTCTGGGTCTTCAAGAACCCAGGTATTATCTTCACCCCGTCCTATGGTCCCACCGGCGTCGTCGAAGGACTTGCTTTGTCCTGTATTCGACACAGAATCAGGCGAGTTTATGATGGTAATTAACATTGGCATTTAATACATCGTCCTGACAATTGTCGGGGTTATCTCTCATCCTACCGGATCTTTAGCGCTTACCGCAAAGCATAACATTATCTGCAATAAAACTAACCGATTAGCACCAGTCTGAATCTTTAGCCTTTTTTG
>CAXMRQ010000056.1:0-29055 GCA_964196115.1 uncultured Gammaproteobacteria bacterium | reverse complement strand
ACTGCTGGATTTTGCCCTGCTGGTTTTTAGATTCTTCGGCGAGCGTAATTTCCAATACTGCTTTTTCGGCAGCTTTAGCTACTAACAAATCTTCCAGTGACGCCAACTGCTTCTGACTTTCACTTTGCTGGCTGGTAAGATTCTGAATTTTACCTTCCAGGCTCTGGGTTTCTTCGATGAGAGTGGATTTTAAGGCTGCTTTTTCGGCAGATTCCAGTTCTAATTTTTCCTCTAATGTTGCCAGGTCATCGCTTTGTTGCTCGACTTCCTTTGTTAGTTGATCTTTTTGTTGTTTCTCCGAAGTGAATTTTTTCGCCGCTTCCGCTTTCGCAACCGCATTGGCATCGATCATTGCCACAATCATTTGCTGATATTGATTTAATGATGATTCGCGTAGTTTTTGTTCGTTAAGTTCTTTAGAAAGACGATTTTGATTCTCGCTAGACTCGGTTTCCAGCAGATATATCTGATTCAGAATTTCATCATAAACTCTTTTTTCCTGAACGTTTGATTTCTCTTCCAGGTATTGCGATTTTACCGACTGGATTATTTCGAGCTCTTCTTTAACTTCCTGGATCTGTGCATGCGTTGTTATTGAAATCATTCCGGTACGCAGACTGGCAACCATATACATCAGCAAAAATATAAATGCGAGAACCATGAACAAATCACTATACGATGCCCACTGGGCGCCGCCAGGGGGTTTTTTTATTCGAATTGCGTTGTAATCGAAGCTCACATCTAGCCCTTAGAATTTATATAAGTCATTACTGGACATAAATATTGCTACCCAGTTCAGTTAAAACTGGTGTTTATTGAAGAGGCACTAAAATAGGTTATTTTCGAGTCTAAGTGTAGCGAAATATGTGGAATTTTCAATAGAACTAATTAACTCTAACTATATTTAGTAAATATCTGAGGTATATCGAATTTTTCTATGAAATAACTCCACCAATTTCATTTTTATCGGTGCATCCCAAAGTCGCAGAATAAACAGTTCGACAGGCAATCAAATTAACCGAAAAACACCATCAATTCAACACCCTGCCCTCGTCGCGCTTGCGCGCAAACCACCTAAACAAATAACCTCGCGGCGCATCCATACCGGTTATCAAATAATATAGCGTATATTCGTTATTTAAGGTTGCAGATAACATGGTTTCGCCGTACTCGGTACCACACAGTAAAATTTCGTCACACTCAAATAGGGGTTCACTATCTGCGGGCAGCATAATTCTTTTTTCACCACGTTCGATCGCCAGTGGTATACAGGCAATATTGCTCTTTAAATCATAAGGATTTCTGATCAAATCACCCAGCGTAAGATTCTCCTGCTTTTTCAGATAATCAACTGTAGCGACCGCCTCAGCACCGCACAGGTTGACACGCCACAGATGCGGTGACTGATCGCCAATAGCCTCTTTTAGACGATCCACAACCAGTCGGGTTGTCGTTTCACCCTGCTCTCTAAGGTAGTCAATCAGGATTTGAATTTGCGGAGATATTAAATGCTTGAGAATTCTTCGCGCAGTGGTCAAACTCGATTGCAAAATAAGACCAACTTGAGCGGCATCAAAGGCGATCTGATTTTCATGCGAATTCTGCCGAACAATAGTAAAGGCGTTTGGACGTAGTGACCTGACGCACATTAGTATACTGAGGTTATCATGATCGTTATCGGTGCCAGCGACGATTCCCGCGGCTTGCTGGATACCTGCTTCTTCGAGTAATCCACGATTCGCATGACCGTTGATAACCCGGGATGCCCCTTCCACTTCGTCGACATCCGGGTCTATAACCACTGGATGAATTCCATGACGTCCAAAATAATTGTGCAACCATCTCCCCATACGCCCATAACCGCAAAGAATCCATTCACCAGTAGGCACGTCCAGAGGTTCACCAAGACTAATATTAGTGGTGCGCACCAAACAGGAATTCAAGTTATGTAGCCTTGGTGCGGTTATTGCCATACTGAGCAGTTGCGCAAATATTTGAAACGGATTAATGACTGTAACATTACCTAATGTGGCCAGATGTTCACTGTGTCGTTCTGAGGTTGAGCGGCATAAAATTGGTAGGTCGGAGTTGAGAAATCGAGCCATAACACTGATCCGCGAATTGACCTCCTCGTCGTTTGTCAGCACAACGATAGCCTTACAGTTTGGCAGGCGTACACCGGCATCAACCAGATGTTTTGGCACACCAGGGTCGGCACAAAGGGCTGGCATCTTTAATCGATAATCACGTAACGCCAGCGCCTTAATTCGCTCGGGGTCGGTATCCAGAACTACCGCGCCAAACCAATGATCACTAAGCCCGCGCGCGAGCAGACTGCCGGTATCTCCGAATCCGCAAATAATGAAAAAGGGTTGCTCAATTCGTTTAACAGATTTGGCAAACTGACGCTCATTTAAAGCCATTAAAAAATGCGGGTTTTGCACCAGGCGTATGATTGATCCTATCGCGTAGAGCCAGGAAACTACGCCCATATACAGACAAAAAATGGTCCAAAGACGTTGCGTATCGGTAAATACGTTAGGAATTTCACCAAATCCGGTCGTGGTTGCAGTATAGGTAAAAAAGTAAAAGGCATGGAACAGGCTCATGTATTCCACATTGCCCTCGGCATCCACACCGGGTATCAATGCCATACCCGTAATACCAATGGCATACACGATAATTAGAACAAACACCGGCATGCGCAGATAGCGCAGAACTACCATAGAGACGCGGTCAAGTTCAGATGTAGTAGCCATTAATATTAAACCACTAGGAGTCTGTCGGACTTAGGTAATTGTAGCGAGGGAATGTCATTTAGAGTCAGATTTTTCTATCGTTTGAGGCGAATAGTCATTCATATTTAACGAAATGGATAGGAAAATCTGGCCAAAATGGCTTTTCCACAGTAGATTTATCCTAAGTTCGATAGACTCCTATCCTAGCGGCGCGAAATAAGCGTATCTCCGACCAGGATAACGACGGAGATCGTGTTCGCAACCAGGGCGCCTCCGGCAAGCGACACAATACCTACCATCGACTCAATACTCGGGCCGAATTCTGTTTCGCTTTGTGCCACGATCCAGACTATGCGTGCCGTAATTAGCAGCACATTGGCAACCAGGCTACTCGCCAGCAGCAAAGCGCCTACCTGCGAGCGGTCACCCAATTTCAGTCCGGTGGCAATTAAATTAACCAGAATTGCAATGGTTAATATCCATATATTGTGATGCTGAGGATTGTCGATATCACCCATGACAAATACGAAATTGCAGGTTAACGCCAAAATAATCACAAATCCGAAAACAACGCGCTCAAGGTTCATAGCCACTCCTCAATGATCTTATGAACCGATAGAATACGCCTGTAAAATGATTACGTCACTCCATACGGATTTTTCTGCAATTACAGGCTGAATTTCTACGGACGTTTTGATCTACGTCAACATACATTTCACCCCTGAGCTTAATATCAAAATTGGACGAGCAAGAAGATGATTTACGACGGAATATGTGCTGTCTGAATTGCGTCGTCTAATTGGTGGTTCAACGTTTTAACAGGAGATTTATCATGAACATGGCCGTGGCGCTCAACAGATTTATTCAAGGACTCGAGTTAGATCAGATGGTCACGAAATTCGTATTATTTAGAGGCTACCTCAGTAGTGTCTGGCTTGACCAGAAATGAAAAAAGCCATAGCCAAATCAGGCCAGCTAATTCACGCTTTACAAAATCCTCTCCTTTACGATCACCCGATCGATAAGTTTTCGGTGATTGAGACTCATATTTCCTGGGTAATTCTGACCGGAAGTTATGCCTATAAAATGAAAAAGCCGGTAGATCTCGGTTTTGTAGATTTCTCAACTCTGGATAAACGGCATTTTTACTGCCGGGAAGAATTACGTCTAAATAGACGTTTTGCACCAAATTTATACCTCGATGTGGTCGCAATCAGCGGCAGTCACAAACAACCTTCGCTGGATAAAAAATCTGGCATTATCGAGTACATGGTCAAAATGCGTGAGTTCCCACAGCAAAACTTGCTCGACAACTATGCTTCTGACCACCACCTGCTACCAGACCATATTAATTCGCTCGCCGAGGTAGTTGCTGATTTTCATCGCATCGCCCAACCGGCAAATTCAGATAGTTTATTCGGATCTGTAGGCACCATAACGGAGTGGACAGAGGAAAATTTTGAAAAGATCGAAGCAAAATTTCCGAAAAAGGCATTACCGAAAAATTTCGAAAGTTTGAAAAAATGGTGTATTTCGTCCAGTAATCAGCGACTCACCAATATGATCAAAAGACAGGCAAACGGGTTCGTGCGGGAATGCCATGGCGATTTGCATCTCGGCAACATCGCTTTCATAGATGACCGCATCACGCCGTTCGATTGTATCGAATTCAATCCAAAGCTACGTTGGATAGATACCATCAGCGAAATCGCATTTGTCGCTATGGATCTTTACGCCCATGGATATGCTGAATACGCATGGCAGTTTATAAACCGTTATCTACAGATCAACGGCGACTATGTCGGTATCGCATTACTGCGCTACTACTTCGTCTATCGTGCAATGGTTCGTGCCAAGGTGGAAGCATTACGAATGACGCAGGAGAACTCTTTCAGCGGGCCGGACAGAAAATCACTGCAGAAGGTAAAACGTTATCTGGACCTGGCGCAAAGCTGGACTGACAATTATCGTCCAGCAATTATCATCATGCATGGACTCTCGGGATCTGGAAAATCGACCCTGGCGTACCAACTCAGCACTGAACTGGGCGCCATCCATATTCGCTCGGATGTAGAACGCAAACGAATCTTCGGCCTCGCCGCCGAAGACGATTCTAGATCTGTACTCAAGCAGAGTATCTATTCAAAAGATGCGACGACCCAAACCTACGACCAGCTTGAAGACATGACGATAAAGATCATTCAGGCTGGTTTCAGTGTCATTATCGATGCCAGTTTTCTAAAATTTCTGCATCGTCAAGCGTTCATGCAGCTGGCATCAAAACACGCAGTGCCTTTTGTCGTACTCAGTTGCGATGCCAGCGAAGAAAAATTGCGTGATCGCATTAAACAGCGTCTGGAAAACCACGATGATGCCTCTGAAGCCGACCTTGATGTCTTGCAAA
Organism: uncultured Gammaproteobacteria bacterium; assembly: GCA_964196115.1. Taxonomy (GTDB): domain Bacteria; phylum Pseudomonadota; class Gammaproteobacteria. The sequence goes on along the minus strand of CAXMRQ010000056.1, from coordinate 23,913 downwards.
ATCAATTTAAAACACAGGAGAAAATCACCACTAAAGAAAAGACACTGGCGAAAATCATTACCAGTACCGAATCAAAATTAAATCCAGGTCAGCTACAGACATTATTACTCCATATTCAGGCGCGATAAAAGACACTGCCTATCACTAGCACCCACCATTCCAACATTCTCTATTCATTCTTAGTTTTGACAAAAGTCAAGGAAAACGGTTGGCTGGGGGAATACTGTTAGCTCCGATTTTGAATTAAACCGATCAATTTTGTTAGTTAATTTTCAGGAGCACAATTCGATGAGAGTGAAACAAAAAATAAGCCGCGGTGTAATTTTGCTTACTGCGTGTATCGGGCTGGCCACCACATCGGGAGTCGCTTTTGCCAAGAAAGAATTCAAGCCGTTGAATGAGGCTGAATTCGAGCAGGCAAAAAGCATGTACTTCCAGCGCTGTGCCGGGTGTCATGGTGTATTACGAAAAGGTGCCACGGGTAAAAACCTGGAACCACAACCCAATAAGGCGAAAAAATCTAAAGGTACGCTCAAATTGGGTACCAAAAGACTCGCCAAGATCATCAAACTGGGTACCGAAGGTGGTATGAATAACTTCGACGATATTTTCTCGGACGAGGAAATTGATATGCTAGCCCGGTATATCCAGATGGAGCCGCCTGTTCCGCCTGAAATGTCACTAGCCCTGATGAAAGAACGTCACAAGGTATATATCGAGCCGAAAGATTACCCAACCAAGCCGTTGCACGGTCGTAACTGGGAGAATTTCTTCGTCGTCATCGAGCGCGATGCAGGCAAGATTGCCATCATAGACGGCGACAAGCATGAAATTGTTGACCATATCGACACCGGCTATGCGGTACACGTGGTCAAGGCGACTGAACATCATAACACCCAAAAACCTGTGAATGGGGTTGCGGGTCGCTTCTGGTACACCCAGGGACGCGATGGCAAGATGACCAAAATCGACCTGTGGCAGGAACCAGGAAAAATGCTCGTAGCAGAAACACAGATGGCCTATGACGCGCGTGACGTGGCCGTGTCCGGTGATGGTAAATATGTCATCGGCGGTGCTTACTGGCCGCCGCACTTCGTTATTCTGGATGCGATCACCATGGATCCGCTGAAAGTGGTTTCAACCCGTGGCATCAATATCGATGGTGATTATGTGAATGAAGCGCGAGTCGCCGCTATCTACACCACGCCAAACCAGCCTACCTTCTGGGTTGCGGTGAAGGAACTGGGACAGATGTGGCAGGTTAATTACTCTGACCTCGATAATCTGAATATCAAGCAGGTGAATTCCGCCAGGTTTCTACACGATGGCTTCTTTGATCCCACTGGTCGCTACTTCCAGATCGCCGCCAATGCCTCTAATAAAATGGTCATTGTCGATTCCGAAACCGGCAAATTAACAGCCATGATTGATGTGGACAAGCTACCTCATCCGGGTCCTGGCGCAAACTGGATCGACCCCAAGTGCGGACCAGTTGGTGGTACTACCCACCTCGGTGTCGGCAAGGTCACGGTCTGGGGCAATGATCCTAAAGGTCACAAGGATGCAGCCTGGAAGATCTGCTACGAAGTTGATACTGATGGTGCCGGTGTATTTATCCGTACCCATCCAAATTCTGACTACGTATGGGCAGACCAGACCAAACATCCCGAGCCGGCGATACAGCAGAGTGTCCAGGTCATTGACAAGAAAAGCCGTAAAGTCATCAAAACGATTCGGGTAACCGAAGAAGAAGGTAAAGCTGCGGTGCACATGGAGTTCAACAAGGGCGGGACTGAGGTTTGGGTCTCAGTTTGGAACCGTAAGGACGCTTCAAACCCAACAGGTGAAATCGTAATCTATGATGCCAAGACGCTGAAAGAGATCAAACGCATCAAGGGCCTGACAACACCGACCGGTAAATTTAACGTCTATAACCGTACCAACCATGTGACTTGAGGAATCGATAGAGCTACGTGGGATAAAATTAGGGCGGGCATACACAGCAGTATGCCTGCCCTTTCTTTTCAAAGAAGGGTTATTTCTCAACCGCCTTATGCCGGGGCCATTGCGTAATATTCTTTTTAAATTTCAAGGTGTCTGTTTTCATGCTTAACTCATATCTAAAATATGGCTTGATGTCCCGTAAGATTGTGTTGGGAACAACACTAGGTGCCGCCCTATTTTTCATGATCGTCGGTATTATTTTCTGGGGCGGGTTCAATACTGCAATGGAAGCGACGAATACTCTGGAGTTTTGTATCTCCTGTCATGAAATGGAAGAAAACGTTTATCAGGAGTACAAAAAAACCATTCACTACACCAACCGAAGCGGCGTGCGCGCCACCTGCTCTGACTGTCATGTTCCTGACCCCTGGGTGCACAAGGTGATTCGCAAAGTTCAGGCCAGTAACGAGGTATTTCATAAAGTACTGGGAACTATTGATACACCGGAGAAATTTGATAGTAAACGTCTTGAGCTCGCCAAAAATGTCTGGCAGGCAATGAAAGCCACCGATTCGCGAGAATGTCGAAATTGCCATGACTTCGCCTCGATGAATCCGGAGGATCAGAAAAAACGCTCCCGCAAGCAACACATTAACGGCATGCAGGCGGGGAACACCTGTATCGACTGTCATAAAGGGATTGCTCACAGCAAGGTACACGATCAGCTAAGCGATGAAGAACTGACCTCAATGGAAAAACCCAATCCGGATGACAAGCGCCCGATCCCGCTGCAATGGCAGGCATTTATCGATGGTCAGACGGCTGATGAAGAAACTACTGCCTCGGCAGCAGCGGAAGTCACTGAATCGAGCGAAAACACTGCCGAAAATTTCGTAGAAGCAGTGGTTAAACCGGCAGAGAGTGATGAATCGACACCGGCGGCTTCTCAAATCAGTCAGGCCGGTAGTAGCATCGACTGGACTAAGATAGAGCCACGAGAAATCGTATTGTTCTATCCCGGTCAGGCTTCTATGGAATGGATGCTCAAAGGTAGCGATCACGGCGGTAAACGCGCGTTTGTCACTGGTGATCGATGCTTTGAGTGCCACGAGGATGAAGAGGTTGATATTGGTGACCTTATTGTCTCGGGTGAAAAAGCTGAACTTACACCCATTCCCGGCAAGCGTGGCAGTATCCTGGTAAATGTTCAGGCAGCGCACGATGCCGAAAATCTGTATCTGCGTTTCCAGTGGGAAGACGGCGAGCACGCCCCCGTACCGTTTGTCGATGGGGGCAAGATGGATCCTGACAACCCGATGAAACTGGCTATCATGCTGACCACGGATGACGAAGATGATCCAAAAGTCGAATACGCGGAACGCTCAGGCTGCTGGCAAACCTGCCATCACGATGCTAACTACATGCCACACCAGCCTGATAATGCAACTCTGGGAAGCAGTCCGCTAGCCGGAAGACTCGACCTGAGCAATGGTTTCACCAAGTATCTCAAAGAAAGCCGCAGCACAATCGAAATTGAAGGCAAGGACGGCAAAAAGCGCGGTGGCTGGGGCAAACTCAAAGACGAAGCCGAGATTCAGGCGCTACTGGAAAATGGTTCTTTTATGGATTTGCTACGCTACAAGTCCGGCAGCGGTGAATCTGAAGATGGCTATATACTCGCCGAACGTGTCATGACCGGAGGCCAGGGGGTGATTTTTAGCGGCAACCTGTTTCACGGTGAATGGACCGTCACAATGACGCGTAAGCTGACCTCTGACAAGCCCGGTGACATCAGCATGAGTATCGATGAGATGTACAATTTTGGCTTCGCGATTCATGACGATTACAGTAATAGCCGATTCCACCATGTTTCACTGGGGTTAAAACTGGGTTTTGACAATGAAGACGCAGAGATTAATGCGATAGCAAAGTAGGTTACAATCTGCTTTACCAGGTTATGAGGGTATCTCTATGAAGCATCGGTCACTGTTGCTGGTTTTTATACTCGCAGTCTTTGTTCACACTGCATTTGCCGGTGGTGATGAAGGTCTGATCGTTGTTATAAAGGATTTTAAGTTCGTACCGCAGGAAATAACGATCAAAAAAGGTCAAATATTGCGCTGGGAAAACCGTGAAAAACGCCAGTACCATAGTGTATGGTTTGAAATGCTGGATGAAGAGGAACCGGAAGATTACCTGTTTCCTGATGATTCCTATGAACGTGAATTCACCCAGGCTGGCTCCTTCCCCTACCGCTGCGGTCCGCATCCCGAGATGACTGGCATAGTGCTGGTAACCGATTAGTTTATCGTAGAAGCCATGAAGGATTTATTTGTGCCTAAGCCCGCCCTGCTACGAGTGGTTTTATTGAGTTTTGCATGTGCATTCGCGCCTACGTCTTTCGCAGAAGATGTTGTAAAACTCTACAGTAACCATTGTGCCGACTGCCATCACCAGCAACGGCTAGGCGGCATAGGGCCGGCACTGTTACCCGGTAATCTCAAGCGCTTGCGTAAAAAAGCAGCTGTCGAAGTTATCACCAATGGCCGTGCCGCGACGCAAATGCCCGCCTTCATCGAAAAGTTGTCAGAAAAAGATATTAAGGCATTGGCTGAATACATATATACGCCGATTGAAAATCCGCCCGTGTGGGGTCTGGATGAAATCAACAGCAGTCATATTATCCACAACAGGGAAAGTGGTTTATCCGACAGGCCGGTATTCGAGGTGGAAGACCTGCTCAATTTATTTCTCGTGGTAGAACTGGGCGACCACCATGTGACGCTACTCGATGGTGATCGGATGGAGCCGATCCACCGTTTCGAGTCACGCTTCGCACTACACGGCGGCCCCAAGTATTCGTCGTCGGGCCGCTTTGTTTATTTTGCCTCACGCGATGGCTGGATCAGCAAGTACGATATCTATAACCTCAAGCTGGTGGCCGAAATCCGTGCCGGTATCAATACCCGTAATCTTGCCGTGTCGGCGGATGATCGCTATGTGATGGTCGCAAACTATCTGCCGCATTCACTGGTGCTGCTTGACGCTTCTGATCTGAAGCCGATCAAGTTGATCGAAGTAAAAGATAGTCAGGGAAATACCTCCCGGGTCAGCGCTGTCTATACCGCACCACCGCGCAACAGCTTTATCGCTGCACTCAAGGATATTCCGGAAGTCTGGGAAATATCCTACGCCGATGATCCTCCCGTGGGCTTTAGTGGCTGGGTACACGATTACAACCCGGATTCGGGTGAAAATGTAAAATCCGAGCCCTTCCCGATTCGTCGTATACAGGTTGACGATTACCTCGATGATTTCTTCTTCGACCAGGAGTATGTATCCATCATCGGCGCCTCGCGTGAAGGCAGGGCGCAGGTGGTCGATCTGGATGTCAGACGAGTCATAGTCAATAATCTCGATCTGCCGGGTATGCCGCACCTCGGCTCCGGCATTACCTGGGAATACGAGGGTCGAACCGTGCTGGCAACGCCGAATCTGAAAAAAGGTAACGTCAGCATCATCGATATGGATTCATGGAAAACCATCAAGCAGATCGAAACCCTCGGACCCGGCTTTTTTATGCGCAGCCACGAGAACACCCCCTATGCCTGGGTAGATGTTTTTTTCGGTCCCAACAAGGATGCAGTGCACGTAATTGACAAACGCACGCTCGAAATCGTAAAAACCCTGCGCCCGGAACCGGGTAAAACCGCAGCTCATGTTGAATTCACCCGTGACGGTAAATATGCCCTGCTCAGTATCTGGGATACAGATGGTGCGATAATTGTTTACGATGCAGCCACACTGGAAGAAGTCAAACGCCTGCCGATGAACAAACCATCAGGCAAATACAATGTGTACAATAAGATAACCCGCTCGGCAGGCACCAGCCATTAACGACTTACAATGACGCTTGACCAAATCATCCCTTACCTGCCGCATTTTCAGGCGGGGCTAAATACTGCCGCTGCGTTGTTATTGGGGGCCGGTTACTATTTTATTCGAAACGATAGTCGCAATCAGCATCGACTGTGCATGGTGGCCGCGTTGGTGATCTCAACCGTGTTCATGATTTCCTATCTGACATATCACGCCCGGGTTGGCTATCTGCCTTTTACTGGACAGGGATTAATCAGGCCGTTTTATTTTACACTGCTGGCTTCGCATGTAATCCTGGCTGCGGTAATTGTACCCCTGGTGTTAACAACGGTTTTTTTCGCGATCACAGGTAATTTCAACAAACATCCACGCCTCGCGCGCTGGACACTGCCCCTGTGGTTTTATGTATCGGTCTCCGGCGTGTTGATTTACATCCTCGGTTTCCATGTTTATACAGCCGAGGTTTAATAATGCAATTTGTCTATTACACAATTACCGCGCTGGTGTTATACGTTTTATCCGACTGGATACTGGTCAGAATAGAGGCCTATCACGGTGATCGTTTAAAATATCGCTCGGCCGTGTTCTTTGTGATTATTCTGGTGCTCGCAGTCTCTTCTTTTAAAGTGATTGAATTACTGGTGAACCAGTAGTTCCGCAATTATTAATACCCTCCTTCGTTGCAGATTTTTTTGACATATATCAAGGCATAAGGCCTGTAGCAGGCGCATTGTGTGGAAATCTGCAAGTGGCTCCAATGACAGGATGGCTGAAGCGGTTTTCCTCAGACTATTAAAAAAATGGTCGCTGGCAGATTAGGGATCACTCCATTCTAACGAGAGGCCGTCATGTATTTTTCCAGACCTGGTTTTATTTTTCTAATAGTACTTTTCCTCACACCCTCGGCATGGGCGGCCGATATCGAGGCCGGTAAGCTTAGGGCATCCGCATGCTTCGCCTGCCATGGCCCTGAGGGTCTCAGTTTAAACCCCAAGTACCCGAACCTGGCCGGGCAAAGCGCCGAGTATCTAATAAAGCAACTCAATGCCTTCCGTTCAGGAGATCGTAAAGATACCGTCATGACGCCGATGGCTAGTTTAATGAGCGATACCGATGTAGAAAATGTGGCCGCTTTTTTCGCCAGCAAGGGTATCAGTTCGCAACAACCAATTTCTGCAGGCGGTGAAAGAGAGGAAATTACCGCGGTAGCAGAGAAAATAATGGCCGCAGTAGAAGCCATGTACCAGGGCGCGGCATCCGGCGTACCGACACCAGGAACTCCGGCCACGCCAAAAGATCAAATTGTCCTTACCGAGGCCGAGTCCGAACGCGCCAGAGGTATTTATTTCCAACGTTGTGCAGGATGCCACGGCGTGCTCAGAAAGGGCGCCACCGGTAAACCTCTGACTACCGACATTACGCAAAAAGTCGGGACCGCCTACCTGGAAACATTTATCAAATACGGATCGCCAGCAGGAATGCCTAACTGGGGTACATCGGGGCTATTAAATGACCAGGATGTGAATTTGATGGCGAGATACCTGCAAGTCGAACCACCGGTACCACCCGAGTGGGGAATGAAAGAGATGCTCGGTACCTGGGTAGTACGCATCCCACCTGAAAAAAGGCCAAAAAAGCAGGAGAATAAATACAATTTAGATAATGTTGTCTCGGTTACACTGAGAGACGCCGGCCAGATCGCTTTGATAGACGGCGATAGCAAAGAATTTATCACTGTCATCGAAACTGGCTACGCAGTCCATATCTCGCGCACGTCAGCATCTGGGCGTTATCTCTTCGTGATCGGGCGGGATGCAAAAATCAATCTGATCGATTTGTGGATGAAAAAGCCGGATACGGTCGCCGAAATCAAAATCGGTCTGGAGGCTCGCTCGGTAGAAACCTCAAAGTATAAAGGCTACGAAGACAAGTTCGCCATCGCGGGTGCCTACTGGCCGCCGCAATTCGTGGTGATGGATGGAGACACGCTGAAACCGAAAAAGATAGTCTCTACCCGTGGCCTAACGGTTGATACTGCGGAATATCACCCTGAGCCCCGGGTTGCCGCCATTGTCGCCTCCCACGAGCATCCAGAGTTCATCATTAACGTCAAAGAAACTGGCAAGGTTAAGCTGGTTGATTACAGCGATTTAAATAACCTTAAGATTACCACTATCGACGCAGCGTTATTCCTGCATGATGGCGGATGGGAACACACACGCCGCTACTTTATGTCGGCGGCGAACAAATCAAACCAGATTGCCGTAATTGATTCGAAGGATAGAAAACTAGTCAAACTGGTCGACGTGGGTAAAATCCCACACCCAGGCAGGGGTGCAAACTTCATCGATCCGGAATTCGGCCCGGTATGGGCAACGAGTCACCTGGGAGATGCTACCATTTCCCTGATCAGTACCGATGTGAGTAATGGCAAGGCATGGCAGGTGGTTCGAACAATGACCGGCCAGGGTGGCGGATCTTTATTTCTCAAGACTCACCCGAAATCGAAAAATTTATGGGTGGATACCCCGTTGAACCCCGATCCGAAGATCTCACAGTCGGTCGCGGTTTTTGATATTGCCAACCCGGACAAGGGCTACGAACGGATTCCCATCGCCGAATGGTCCGGCATTAGTGAGGGCCCCTTGCGGGTAGTGCAGCCGGAGTATAATTTTGCTGGTGACGAAGTCTGGTTTTCAGTGTGGAACGGCAAAGAGCAGGAGTCGGCAATCGTCATAGTGGACGACAAAACGCGTAAACTGAAGCACGTCATTAAGGACAAGCGGTTGGTAACTCCGACTGGAAAGTTTACGGTTTACAATACCCAGCACGATATTTACTAACAACGGCGAAATTGCAGGGTTAAAATATACTTTCGAAATCGAGGTCAGAACACACAGCATCCTAACTATCAAGGGTGCTGTTTTCTGACCCCAATAATTGACAGGTTAATTGATGAATTTCCGTAAAGATCACTGGCAGAAAATTTACCAGACCAGGGATCACAATAAAGTTGGTTGGTACCAGGAAACCCCTCAAATCTCACTGCAATTATTAACAGAAATAAACGCTCGGCCATCAGAGTCGATCATCGATGTTGGTTGTGGTGCTTCAGCGTTAGTTGACCACCTCATCGACCAGGGTTACACAGATATCACCTTATTGGATCTGTCTGACGAAGCGCTGTCTGCCACTAAGCTACGTTTAGGTAAGAAAGGCCACCTACCCGAGTTTATATGTGGCGATATTACAAAAATTACATTTAAGCATACATTTGATATCTGGCACGACCGCGCCGTTTTTCATTTTTTGACAAAAGCTAAAGACCGTAACGCTTATATGGCAAACTTAGGAAAAAGCCTTTCGATTTCGGGGCGAGCTATTATAGGGACATTTTCACTCGATGGCCCGGGCACCTGTAGCGGGCTGGAAGTTGTGCGGTATGATGAAGAAAAACTCCGCCATGAGTTACCGTCCGAACTCGAATTACTAAACTCTGTTACGAGTTCACACCCAACGCCCGGTGGTGCAATACAGGAATATATGTACTTCATTATCAGGCATAAAAAAGCCGGATAAATCGGTACTGAAAAGTGCCTGACCAAAGTTGTATAGGACATACAGCAACTGCGTTGAGGATGAGCAAAGGCCTTCCGGTTAGCAGACCCTGGCGGGGAAAAGAATAAATTGTCAATTTTCGGCCAGGGGCGGTCATCAGGCTACGTGATTTCTGTAGCAGATGCCCTTCTATTCCTGCTGGGCGCCCGCAGCTTCTTTTACTGCATAGGTTAGCGGAAGTCTGCTGCTAGCAGTTGTCGTTATTTACTGTCCCGTCGGGCATTGTTGTTTTGCAAAATCTCCAGTATTCCAGGTTCGCCTCTGTCAAGAGAAAGGAAACCACCACGCATTTCGAGCCGTCAAGCCTCGCAGATATAGCTTACGGTTCTAATTTTCCGTTCCGTCAGGTTACGAATCTGGTTGCTTATCATCTCGGGAAAATCGCCGCCAAATAAAATCTGGGTTATTGCAGGGGAGGGCCCTGATTGCGCCAGGTGTGTCGTCCTCGTTTCAAGCCAGTTTAGGCTCTCGTGAGTAGAGTCGTGAACACCCAAAATCTTGAATCCGGCGTCGGAGAGAAGCATTTTCATTTCGTCGGGTGTGGCCAAATGACTGATAGAGGGCTCTCGCGCCCAAGGTACTGGGAACAATATTTCTCCACCCTCGCCCTGAAGTATGTCATAGACCGCAAATATTCCACCCGGTTTTACGATTCGGCGAGCCTGTTGGTACATCTTGTCCTTGGCCGGTATGTTCATAGAAACGTGAATGGTCATCGCAGCATCGAATTGATTCTCTGCAAAAGGCAGGATTGTCGCGTCGCCTTGTTGGAACTCCGTCCATTCGGCGAGATTCACCCAGTCCGACAAAATGCCCGCAACTTCGCAAAATACCTTCGTCAGATCGAGGCCGATAACTCTGCAACCATATTCCTCGGCAAGAGTTCGCGCTGGCCCTCCCAGGCCGCTGCCGATGTCCAGTACACTGGCGTCCTCGCTTAACTTCATTTCCTCGGCCAATTGCAAGGTTGCCTTCCGGCCACGTAAATGAAACTCATCGACAGCTGATAGATCAATTGCTTTCAGTGCGTTGAGATCCTTGCCAGCACCCCGCAGGCCCTCCGCGATCTTCTCAGCCAAGTTGCCACCGCCTCCATAATGGGTCGGCACCTCTTCAATCATATCCCCTACCCTCCGAAAACCCGATTGCTAAATTTCGAACTTGTGATTGCATGTTAATTTATATTTTTATGGATGCCAATTTAGCGAAAAAATGCCTTCAATAACCACGCGCCAACATCCTGGCTATAAATACTGATATTGACGCAACGACCTTACTTGATTATGCGATTACATTTAAGCGACAGGCACTATGCGCCAATAGCTCACGCGTCTTTTTCGCGCCCAAATGCGTTTTCCAGGTTAAACTACCGATACAAAGCCATTGATACTCATATATCGATCATCAGAAAAAATTTACGGTAATGGTCACTTTGCAAAATTCAGAATTTAATCGATGGGTATTTACCGCAGGTGCAGGGTTTGCAATGCTCGCGGTAATTATCGGCGCATTTGCTGCGCATGGGCTCAAACATGTGCTAGATGCCGACTCTCTGCGTCTCATTCAGACCGCTGCCAGGTACCAGATGTACCATGCTATTGCACTGTTAATCGTCGGTGTGGTATCAACTATTCCACAATTTTCGCCACGTTGGCTTAAACTCGCGGCGTTCGCTTTTATCCTGGGTATAGTCCTGTTTAGCGGTTCACTTTATTTGCTCGCGCTCACTGGTATCAAATGGCTGGGTGCATTTACCCCATTGGGTGGCCTCGCCTTTATTTCAGGCTGGTTGGCTTTGATTATTGCTGCGTTAAACCTGGAAAACGCGGCTGGGCGCGAAAAAGACTCGTAATTACTGTGCCGCAATTAGAGCATTGCGAATGAGGTGCTTCTGAATTTTTCCTACCGAAGTCTTTGGCAGGGATTCTTCGATAATGATTTTTTGCGGCACTCTGAATTTAGCCAACTTGTTCGCACAAAATTCAATTAGTTCATCCTCCGTAGCTCGATGCCCCGGGTGAAGAACAACGACGCCGACAATCGATTCATCCCTCAATTCGTCCGGCAGTCCAATAACTGCGCATTCAAACACCGCGGGATGCTGTAACAAAACACCTTCAACTTCACCCGCGGATACATTCTCGCCCGATCGCTTGATCATATCTTTTTTGCGATCAACAAAACGGAAATAGCCATCTTCATCCTGTATTGCATTGTCGCCGGTGTAGAGCCAATTGTCGCGAATGGTCTGCCTGGTAGCCTGCGGGTTTTTGAAGTACCCCGACATGATTGTTTCACCCGGTATTCCTTTCACCGTTATTTCTCCCTCCTGCCCGATTGCTACCGCATTACCCGCCTCATCCACTAAAGCGATTTCATAGTCACCGACGGGTTTGCCCACGGTCCAGTTGCGCCGTTCCCCGCGTAGCGGATTCATCAATGGCGGCCCCATGGTCTCTGTCATGCCCCATATCTGACCGAGCGGGGCGTCGAATCTTTGTTGCCACGCCTGTAATTGTTGCGCGGTCAAATTCTGCGCGAAAATAACAATCCTGAGCCGATTATGTCGATGATCGGAATTATCGGGTTGCGCCAGAATCATCCGCATCGGCGCTGCAAACAGGCTGGCGACGGTACAGTCATATTGTTTACATTTATCGAAATACTGGCTCGCCGAAAAACGATCCATCAAGGCAATGCTTGCACCCCGAAGTAGCGCGCTCATGGTTGAATAATATTGAGCGTTGCCGTGGAACAGTGGCAGCACGACAAATTGCCGGTCATTCTCATCCAGTTCAATAGCGTCGGCCACGGTTCGCCCGGCGGCGATGTAATTGGCGTGAGTGACCACTACGCCCTTCGGTTTTGAAGTGGTTCCCGAGGTATACATAATCGCAGCCATATCGGTGGCGTTGACCGGGCAAGGCCAGGGTGTATCTGGCTGTTCCCTTATCTGCGCTTCAAACGAGTTTGCGACAGGTGTATCGGTGTAAGGATCGCAGATGACAATCTTGTCCAGGCAGTCGGTTTTGACCTGACATTGCCTGAGCATTTCCACATGCTGAGACGTTGTAAACGCTACTTTTGAACTGGAATGCTCAAGCAGGTAAGTTAGTTCCTCAACCGATGCCAGGACATTGGTGGGCATCATTACTGCGCCAAGCCGCGCTCCTGCAAACCACAGAATCAAAAAACCGGGACAATTGGGCAGATGGAGGTTGAAAACATCTCCACGAGTCAGGCCCAGTTGGATAAGAAAATGACAGGCCTGATTCACACGATCATCCAGTTCGCGATACGTCAGAGTTTGCCGAAATGATTCCCAACCCGCAGCTTCGGCTGTGTCGCTAGCGCCCTGGCGTTCAAACAGGAGGAATTCTTTTTCGCCGTGATTGCTTGCCCTGTCCGCGAGTAGATCTGAAAGATTCATAGTTGCGACAAAGGTAGCATATCGCGGGATGGTTTTAAAAAATTAAATGCAGGTTGACATCCAGTGTCCACATGCCCACACGTATTTACTTACCGAATAACTAGTCCAGCCCTGTTTTTACAATAAAACCATGCCTTGAATCGAAGTCGACCATCAATACCTGTGCAGGATTAACTTTTATCTGCTGCTCAAGATTATGGTTAAAGCCTTCTATGCGCGCGCTGTCATTCATTTTTAATGTTAAATAATGATCGCCTGCGAGTATTTTTTTACTGTAATAAACGTCGACACCGCCATCTTCAAACAGACCCGCCGGTTGCAGTGATTCACGGTATAGCGGCTGTCCATCGAGCATGGCTTCAATCGTCACGGGAGAACGCTCGCGTGGACATTCCTCGAGCTTACGCATGTTAGGTGCTAATTCGGCTAGCTCCTGGCTACTGAGCTTTCGGCAGGGTTCGCGTAATTGACCGGCATGGGCGAAGGCAATCGTGATCATGGCCTGGTCTTCAGCCAGAATTCGAAACGATGGTGCGGTGGAAAAATACCAGACTAATCCCATAAACACGCTGTAGTTGATCGCCTGTAGCAAATATCGAACTGGTTTGTTGTTTATACCAGTCATGGAGTACTGTCGCTAAGTCGATCCATCTATTGCAGCCTCGGTAGACTGGTTTAATTCGACCAGTTGCGCCCGAAACGCATTCAGGTCTTTTTCGATTTCATTTTTATCGGTTTCGGCTGCACCGTGTATGCGAATTCTATTACGGTCGGCCCTGCCGCGCAGAATCGGTTTACGTTGGCCCTCAAATCGCTCTTTAATCCAGCGGTTGCCAAAGCGATAATAACAGTCATTGTGACGACAGCCGGTTACCATGACGCCGTCGGCACCATGCTTTAACGCGTACTCCACCAGTGTCGGCGGCAACATGCCGCTGCAGATGAGCTTCACGCCCTGCGTATCATCGCTATTCAGACGATCAACATTCAAGCCATGCTCGCAACCAAAAACGAGTATTTTCATATCGCCCTGCATCGTCGCCAGGGTTTCTCTGGTGAGTGTCCGCATCTCGTCTACCGGTAATTGCGGCATATCAATTCCGGTCTTTAGCTCACCCCTGGATGTTCTGAATGGATTGGACGCGGGACAGGAACCCGCGCAAATTCCACAGCCGGCACAAAGTGCAGGATTCACCACGACTTCGTGTTCGAAGCGTGCGCCGTCGGTTCTCGCCTGCACCGAAATAGCATCAAATGGGCAGTCGTCATAACACAGCCCGCAGCCGTTACAGTTATCGAGATCAACTACCGCTTTGAGGCCATCTTTCTTCGGTATCAACCAGGGCAACATCATTAACAGCAATGTAACGCCGGTTGTCAGCATCCATACATTCGCTTCAGGCCAGTATTCGAGTAACGGATAAACATTCAGATAAAACCAGTCGATGTGCAGAACCTGCGGTACTGTGCTCAGGTTCGCTGGTGCATGGCTGATGGCGGGCTCGGCTAGTGATAACGCCAGCAAGGCAATAAAGGTACCCATCGCAAGCCCACGCGGCGGATTGATTTCGACATTTGATAGCCGTTTGACATGAAGCCACAGCATGAACACCAGCAGCATCGGTTGCCCTAACAGATGCAGGAATTCGATCAGGATAAAGAAACGATCAGTCATTTCTCCGGATACGAAATTACGCGTCATCGCGCCGGAAAATATCGGCAGGGCGTCCATCAAACGCGCAGAACCAATCGCAATATACTGCGCTAGCTCATCCCATACCAGCCAGTAGCCTGTTATTCCAATGGTGACTATCATCCACAAATTAGGTATGCCGGTTACCCAGGAAAACCAGCGAAACCCACGGTAGCGTCCCGAAGCAATTTCCTTGAACATGTGCAACAGGATCGTAATCACCACCGCATCCGAGGCATAGCGATGCAAGCTGCGCATCACGCCAGCGGCGTACCATTGGTCGTGGGTCATGTATTCCACCGATGCATGGGCGCCAGCCAGACTGCCGTGAAAGGGTACGAAAAGATAAATGCCGCTGACCAGAATTACCCAGAACAGGAAAAATGACAATGTACCGAGGTGATATAGCGGATTCCACTCGGTGCCGAATGACAGGTTGAACCAGGATTCCAGAGCGAGATAAGCCCGCTTTACTGGATTGACTAACATGGAGTAGGCATATTTAGTACGACTAGAAGTACAGGTAGAAGCAAGATTTTAGCAAACCCTTCGAGCAACTGATCTGATATATATCAAATCGGACATTGGCTGCCGCAATACCCAGACTTAACTGGAGACTCCCTGGCTTTTTCGAAAGCCTCGTACCACAATAGTTGCGGTAAAAATAATGATCGATCCACCAATTAACATACCCAAAAACAGCGAATAATCAAAATAATATCCATCTCGAACCGGATCATAAGTGGTGCAAAACAGCTTGATTTTACGGCTCAGGTTAGCCAGCAACGATTGCTCCGGAGGAGACCCTCCAAGTACCAGTTCGATTAATGGATCAACCAGCAACGGTGTATCAAAAAGCTGACCATACACCTGCCGATACACCCTGCCCTGCGCATCGATAATCGTCGCCTGGATTAGATGGTCGAAACCATTAGACGAAGGAAAATATTGAAAACCGATATCTTTCGTCAATGCCTCGATATCATCCTGGGTGATACTGAGTATATTCCAGTCCTTGTCGCTAATACCCTGTTTGTTGCCAAAGTATTGCATTGCTGCAGGCGTATCGACCTGGGTATCGAAACCGACAACCGCGACAGAAAAGCTGTCATCACCGAGGGCTTTACGCGCCTTTTGTACAACCTTTGATAAATGCTGGGTTGTCATCGGGCAAATATGATAACAACTGGTATAAATCATGCTCAATACCAGCGGTTTGCCACGAAAATCACTTAATCTAAGCGGGTTTCTTTCGGCATCTATAAACGAATAATTACCAACCTGATTACCAATCGCGGCCTGGCTGATAGCTAATGCACTGTCATTATCGAATGCAGGCTTCGCATTATGGGAATGGGTCGATTCGGCTACTGGTTGAATACCAGCATAGACACTGGACAGAAAAACCGTAGCTAGAAAGAAACCACCTATCTGGATTAATAACCGCATTGTATATATCCGACTTTAAGGGTTCCCTTTAGTGGATATTACCCCAGCAGGTAAACATCAAGCACCGCACCTGCCAGTAGTAACACTAGCTGCAACAGGGATGCGAAGAAACTTTTCATGGCTACCTTCGGCGCGGGATCGAGGATCATCAAATAGTTGTGGTAAATGAAATATCCACCGCCAGTTAATGCCCCAGCCAGGTACAACCAGCTCATACCATAAAAGAACGGTAGTATTGAAATCCCCACCAGAATTAACGTATTACCCATCACCACAACGGCGGTTCGTTTATTACCGAGGATTACCGGCAACATAGGCACTCCGGCTTTGGCATAATCTTTATGCTTGGCGATAGCCAGACTCCAGAAATGCGACGGGGTCCAGAAAAATAGTACCAGTGCAAGCATAATGGGAACGGGACTTAGTGTGGGATCAACCGCGGCGGCACCCGCTAGCACGGCGAAGCTACCAGATGCACCGCCAATAACAATATTCATCCATGAACGTCGTTTCAGCCAGACGGTGTAGACGATTGCGTAAAAAAATGCACCTAGAAAAATGTAAAGAGCTGCTACCCCGTTCAAGACCAGTGCAGAGGAGGCGACACCAACGAGGAGCAGCAGAAAAATAATTCCCAGCCACATGGGGCCTTTGTGGAAATACCCGGTAACAAACGGTCGTGTGCAGGTACGCGGCATGCGACGGTCGAGATCGACTTCGAAATACTGGTTAAATGCGCCGGCACTACCGGCCGATATCAGTACGGCAAATGCCAGGATAAATACTCCGAAACCATCTGGCTGCTGTCCAGGCGTTATCACCATCGCAACTAGCGCGGTAAACATCATAATGACACCAATACGCAGTTTTAATAAGTTTGATATTTGACTAAACATTTAGTTTTATTGTGCTTTGTGCCTGTAGTTGTCTGATTAGCGCGGGATAAGTCGTGACCTATCCCGCGTCAGGTTTTATATCGCTCTAACTTAGCGGCCAGACCGATGCCAGGTAATCCCAGTTGATGAAGTAATAAACCACAAAACAGACCAACAGGGTCATCGCCAGTGCAAATGTTCCGGGTGCCTCGAACCCGCCATTTCCGTGCTCTTCGACTGCTAGTTTAGGCGCCATCATCAGGCGATCAGGTTGGCTGACATTATAGGTTGCTGACGACATGGGTACGCCAAAACTCTGGAACAAACCGGCGGCTTCGTCGAGTTTCTTACCAAACAGTAATGACCCGACAGTGACCACCAGGTACATAGCGCCACCGAGAACCGCCAATACACCCCCGATACCAGCGACCGCCATCATCGTATAAGCGGTGCCCGGGTATTCGAAGCTGAGCGCTGCGCCGGTGAAATCCATATCCCAATGACGCCTGGAAACACCCAGCGTACCCGCGCCGAGCATGAACAGAATCATCAGTGTCATGCCTGCCGAAAATACGTAAGGCTGCATTTTTGCGACCCAGGGCAGAAACAACGCACGCCGGAATAACACCGGAATCAACAGGTAGGTTAACGCCATGAATGCGAGCGTTGTGCCAACTGCAACCGTTGCATGGAAATGGGCTGGCACATAGATGGTGTTATGGATAATCAGATTGATCTGCTCGGTTCCCATTACCACGCCGGTGATGCCACCGATAAATCCGAAAATAATCAACGAGAAGAAGAAACCCGAAAATACCGGATTCCCCCAGGGGGCCTTTCGTAGCCACTCGAACAAGCCTTTGCTGTATCCTTTTGCACGCTGTGCCACTTCCATAGAACCCGGCACAGTGAGGCCGTGAATCATGCTCGCCAACACCGCCAGGTACATCGCATAACTGGTATTAAAAATCTTCCATTCGGAACTGATACCCGGATCGACCAGAATATGATGCGCGCTGGCCAGTTGCAGGAACAGGATATAAAGCAGGAACGCAGACCGGCTCACCTTTTCCGACATGGGTCGGGCACCGAACAAAAGCCCGACGATCAGGTACCACACCGAAACGTGGGCGGCGACGTTAATCTGTTGTGACGAGTGCCCCATAGCCCACCAGATCACGCGATACATTTCAGCATCGATATGATTGATGTAACCAATAGACCATAGGAAAGTCGGCACCAGAATGATTGCACCGGAGGCGATGGTAAATATCGCAATAATGCAGGCTGTTAATGCACCGAAGGTCACCAGAGGAATTGAGCCTTCATAGGTTTTATTATCTTTGGCAATTACCAGGGTACCGAGGAAAACGAAACAGCCGATGAGCGCGCCGACCGCAAACAACACCAGACCCAGATAAAAATGGGGTGCAGCCTGCATCGGCGCATAGGAAGTCATCATGACACTCGAGTTACCCTGGAATACCGCCACATTATTCATTACCGCACCGATGATCATCAACGCAAACCCTGCCCAGGCCCATCGAGGTGCAGCCAGACGTGTACGTAATAGCGTCGATGCGGCGAAATACATAATGGCAACTTCGAAGAAAATACACCAGAAAAGCAGCGCGTTTATACCATGCCCGGTCAACACCTGGTAAAACAAATCTGCTGGCAGCAAGTGCACTTCCTGCCAACGAGTTAAAATAACACCTAACGCCAGGATACCAGCGACCAGCAACGAAACAGCAGCTGCGACAGCGTTCACCTTGATCAGGCTTTCAGCAGACTTGTCAAAATAGAAACCCGAATCCGGGCAAACTCTGAACTGTGCCATGTTAATTCTCCTTCACGTAGATTTTGCCGAGCATGGTATGGTGACCGATACCGCAATACTCGTTACAAATGACGGTAAACTCACCGGACTGATCGGGGGTCATGGTGACAACCATTTCATAGCCGGGGACGACTTGCAGGTTGATGTTTACTGGCTGTAGAGAAAAACCATGCTGCCAGTCCATCGATGACAGGTGTATGCGATAAGACTGGTCTTTTTCCAATTCTAATATAGGGTACCACTGCCACAGTCTTCCCAGCATGTAGACATCACTGCCTGCTGGTGGATGGACGACCGGGAGGCCCGCCTCTTCACCAACCGTGTACTTTTCAACCATTGCGTCAACCTTGGCCTGATATTGCGCAGGCGTGGTCTGATAGGCTTCATTAGACAGGTTTTGTTTTCCGTAAATATGCCAGTAAGGCATCATGAAAAACATGATCAGACACCAGATTAGTGCGATACCTATCCACACTAACTCCTGCTTTCCAATCTTCTCATTCCACCAGATACGCTCCGAAGGGGGTAAAAATGAACTCATTAGGTTTTCTCCTGAATTATTTAGGGAGCAACTGGAATGGTGGCGATTTCCATAATGCCCCACATAATATAAAAAACAGTGGGAAACACGACACCTAAAAACAGTAGCAGGAAGGGGTTGTCGAGCACTCTCTGGAAGAACGGGATATGTTCGGGAGCAGATGGATCATTTTCTTCGGACATGGAGAACCTCGCTTGGTTTTTGTTTATGTCGATTTAACGACAGGCGATATTTTAAGTAGGCTCAGCCTATCTAACATGGCTTCATCTTTACTTGATAAAAGTCAATTCAGATTAGCAATAATTTTATTAGCTTTACCTCCTCGTATTCCTGCCAAACTCACCATTTGTTTGATCTTAATCAATTCAGCAGTATGTTTATGATGTTATTCTGACCGTACAAAGTGTGTCTCTGTGACACTTGACTAGCGGGGCGATTTTCGAATGCTCCTGGTTACCACGGAAATATTTGTTCGTGAACCAGCCCCGGCGTCAAAAAAAAATTTATACGGAGTCTGTTGATGGGATTAGTTGAATGGCGAGAAGAATATTGCACCGGAATCATCGGGGTGGATTACGAACACGAAATGCTGATTGAGCATATTAATTCGATCTACGCACTGGTTGATAAAGGGGCCGATAAAGAACTTCTTATCGATAGCCTGGGTGATATCTATGGCAGTATATCGGCCCACTTTGCACTGGAAGAACAAATGATGCAGCAGCATAGCTATGACCACTATGCGGAGCACAAAGCCGATCATCAACGATTGCTGAACGATATTGGCGATATCACTGAGAGTGTTGAAAATTCAAATGAACTAGACGAGCCAATGTTTAAACAAAAGCTGGCTGACTGGTTCCAGTTACATTTCAAGACCCATGATTCCAGGCTACATAAAATGGTGCATTACTCGCCACATGACCGAGGCGACGAGCCAGGCATCAGAATTTTTGTTAAAAATGCGAAAAAAAAGTTATTTCGTGAGATTCGGCGACACCTCCGGTTACACTGAACCCTGGAAGGCTTAGGCCGTCCTGAACTCTCCAGACATCGAGTTAATTAAAATGAAAGCAACATCCATCAAAAACATTCTGTTATACACTCTGATCGCATTCACTGCCTTTCCCGGCATAATTTGGTCTGCGCAGCACTCGAATATAGCCGAAAGCCTGTCCGGATATTATTCCAGAGATGGTAACAACGGCAGTCCTTCCAGTACGTCGCGAAATAATATTTATATAAAATTCTTTGAAGACCGCTGGATTGGAATGCTTTACATACCTTTCCCGTACGGGAAAGCCGTGGAGTCATCCGCGATTGACAGCGTGTTCATAACAGCAAAAAAGAAAACCAGCGGCAGTGCCTACCTCAGGGGTAAATTTGGGCGGCTGGAAGAGTCTGCCACCGTGCAATTTGAAAGATATGGATACCTTGAAGATCGCGTCGTATTCGAATGCGGTTCACTGTCACCCTGCACTATCCGCTTTGGCGAAAATTATCTCGAATTGATAAAACCAGGGATCATCAACGAACATATCATCAGGTACGACCATATTGCGACCCCGTAATCCCAGGAGTCTGTCGGACTTAGGATAAATCTCGGTAACTGCTCCTGCGTTACTCTACCTCCGGGACGCCGGACCGCTGCGTCCATGCAGTCGTACTGCGGAAAAGCCATTTTGGCCAGATTTCCCTATCCATTTCGTTGAATATGAATATCTATTCGACTCGATCGATAGAAAAATCTGACTCAAAATTACTTTCCCTCGACAATTGCGTCCTGCATTGTTCTACTACCGTACATCCTGTACATACCGCTACAATTACCTAAGTCCGACAGACTCCCAGAATGGCGAAAATTGCTCGCGGTGCTACTCATCCGGCCTATCGCTCCTGTTCCACTGCTTGTAAGCCCAGATAAAAAAAGCTGTTATCAATACCACATTAATCACCATCCCCACCGCAAAAAAACCAATCATGCTGTCATTCGGCGCATCCTTCTCGACAACTTCGGGTTGTTCTGTGTAGACGGTAAGGGTGCTAATTTCAGGACTCGAATCCGTTGTACTCACTATAAATTCTCTTTGCTGTGGAACAAATCTACCAGATTGGTTAGGCTAGGAGTCTGTCGGACTTAGGATAAATCTACTGCGGAAAAGCCATTTTGGCCAGATTTTTCTATCCATTTCGTTGAATATGAATAACTATTCGCCTCAATCGATAGAAAAATCTGACTCAAAATGGCTTTCCCTCGCTACAATTACCTAAGTCCGACAGACTCCATTTAATCTAAAGTCTGACATCTATAAAACGTAATGATAGCAAATCAATTTACCTTACCGGTACCCGATAATAACGCTCGACGAATAACCACAGGATGGTTGTTTCTGGGCCTCAGCGCTCTCGTCATCGGTGGGTTGTTTACCATATTGATCGTTTTATCGCGTACGCCTTTTTTCCAGGACATCATTCCCTGGGTCGATTTCTTTCACACTGCTTTAGTGGTTCACGTCGATTTGACTGTACTGGTCTGGTTTCTGGCATTTGCCGGCGTTTTCTGGAGTTATAACAGCTCAAACCGTTGCCTTCGATGTGGGTGGCTAGCACTCATTCTAGCCAGTCTGGGGACGCTAATCATAACGCTATCGCCCTTCACCGGCGAAAGCCACCCGCTGATGAATAACTATGTACCGGTACTACAAAGTACTGCTTTTTTTATCGGCCTGGGCGTATTTGGAATCGGCTTTTGTCTATTGGTACTGCGAACTTTTCTCATCACAGGAAACAGCGACAACAAAACCAGTGGTGAGAGTGTATTGCGCTTCGGATTGTTTGTTGCACTGGTGGCTTCATTTTTTGCGCTCGGAGCCTTCGTCCTGTCTTATTTTGGTATCGACGAAGGCTTTCAGGGCCAGGCCTATTATGACCGACTGTTCTGGGGTAGCGGCCATATAATTCAGTTCAGTCATACCCAGCTTATGCTGGTTGCCTGGTTGTGGCTGGCCACCGTCAGTGGTGCAAAGCTGCGTATATCACCCCGCGTAGCATTGGTTCTGTTTGTGCTGGGCCTGTCGCCGGTATCGATCGCACCGATTATTTATCTGGCAGCCGATGTCAGCTCTGGCGATCACCTGTTCTGGTTCATACAGTTAATGAAGTATGGCGGGGCATTGGCCGCCGTTCCGATTGGTCTCGCCACTACCCTGGCGATTTTAGAAAAATGGCAGCCTGCACCCGGTTTCGAAATTGAAAGAAACGCCCTGCTATTTTCAGTGATACTGTTTGGTGTCGGCGGCATTATTGGTTTCCTGATCACCGGCAGTAACGTCACCATCCCGGCGCATTACCACGGCTCTATCGTCGGCGTGACTCTCGCATTCATGGGTATGACCTACCATTTACTGCCCCAACTGGGTTTCAGAAAAGTCACCGGGCGTGCCGCCAGATGGCAACCGGGCATCTACGGCATAGGTCAACTGATGCACATCATCGGCCTCGCCTGGTCAGGTGGCTACAACGTTCAACGCAAGTCCACCGGCGCCGAGCAGGGTATTGAACAAATCGCCGGGATGGGTTTGATGGGCCTGGGTGGGTTAATCTCAATTATTGGTGGAGTTATATTTCTAGTGGTTGTTTACCTGGCGATAAAACCCGAAAAGAACCTGGCGCAGCAATCGTAGCAAGACCAAATTAACTAATTAATGGCTAAGAAATGTTCACAAGTTTCATATTTGCCGAAGATGAATTCACGATTCAAGGCCTGACCCCGGCATTCTTTACTGGGTATAACGCCGCAATTTGCTGAAGGCAAATGAATGGCGGGTTTTGGTCATGCATTTGACTTTCAGCAAGATTGCCTTGTTATGTGCATTACTCATGTTGTCTCTGCTTCTCCATTAATCACCCGAACGCTTGCTTCAATTTTTGACCCTTTAAGATGCGCCAGTGCATCCTTCTTTCAAGGTCACCCAAATCAGTTCTATCGGCTTATCAGCCATATTTACCGATTCATGGTCCTCCGACAGATGCACAGGACCCTACCATCCCACGGAACCCGTGGGTGAACGGCCAGTCTCGATTCTATCGCCAAAGCGAACCTTTCAATGCGCCTCGGTTAAGTGAATATACAGCTGATTGGCCGGATGTGCGTGAACTCCTTCCCACTGTCCGGTCGGGAACGAAAACCGTTGTACCACGACTTTTTCATTTTCCAGAAGGAGTTTGCTAGGGATGTTGGGATAGGTTTGCTGACAGGTGCCGTAATCTGCGTAGATCTGATACTTACTGCTCACCCAGAAGCCTGTAATGCCAACAGCAGCGCCCACGGCGAGGCCTGCAAGAAAAGTTGTCTTTGACACTTTGTTACTCCCGTTTTTCTAGGAACGACCGCACTATCATGTTAGTCGCAGAGTTCCCAGAGCATTATTCTAGTTCCTGGATACATAACCCCCCGCATCAGCGGCAAAGTGCGCGCGCAGCGGGCACTTTGTCCGACTGCAGGCGTTTGATACTCATTGAGCCTTCCCCTTTAGCTTAGCGATATTCGCTAAACTGGAGGTGACAAAACCAAACCGGAGAAAGCTCAATGATTTTTTATAATAACCTACACCCATATTATTGTGGTATCGATTTACACGCGAG
>CAXMRQ010000055.1:0-31479 GCA_964196115.1 uncultured Gammaproteobacteria bacterium | reverse complement strand
CGCTATTATCCGCGGCAAAGAAATTGAACCCGAACGTGATCATCATAATCATGCATTCTATGGCCCGGGTTACTCGATCGCCCATCCTGGTATATTTCCGCATAATCCAGAAGCAGAACGTTGGACAGTCAAAGAATGGTTACAGTTTGACTACCGAGCTGGCTGGGGAACGGAAGATTTTGAGGAAAAAGTTGAGTCTGAGGAAATCAAAGTCAATTTCCCAGAGGTGTGGGCTGATCCTGGTGAGCGAGAGGAAGCGCGAGAAATTATTTATGAAAATGTATCCAAAAATGAAGATCGTCTCGACCTACGTGCTGAAGTTATGGAAAACGGCTCAAAGATTGACGGGCCTTTTTTCAGCGGCACTCCCCGGGCTGGAAAGTCCCTCGGTCTTCATTATGTTGTGACAAACCTCAATAGCGGACATAACGTGCCCTCTGGTTCCCTGGGGGCACAACCTGAACTGTGGTTGAATGTGGCGCTAATTGATCCGGCCGGGAAAAATGTCTGGGAATCCGGTTATGTTGATAGCAATGGTGATATGGCCGACCTGCATTCGCTCGATGTGCGGGCGGGCAAAATAAAACGTGACTCGCAGTTGTTTAACCTGCAAACCAAGTTTTTGACCACCAATGTTAAAGGCACCGACCGCGAAATGTATTTGCCAGTAAACTTTGACGTTGACCAGTTGCCTCTACTGCGACCAGCAACACAGCCAACCTCGGTAATGAACCATCCCCCCTTCGTGCGTATGGAAGGCCGCAGTATCCCTCCGTTGGGGAATCGCAAGGCGAAATATTCGATTCCGGCATCCGCATTGAAGAAGAAAGGTAAATATCAATTAGCAGTGAGGATGCGTAGCCGCGCCGAACCAATCTACTTCATGAGATTTGTCGGTGCGACTCCAGAGATGGAACA
Source organism: uncultured Gammaproteobacteria bacterium (assembly GCA_964196115.1). GTDB lineage: Bacteria > Pseudomonadota > Gammaproteobacteria. Next base: position 30,561 of record CAXMRQ010000055.1, on the reverse strand, counting down.
GTCGATGAATGAATGGATGCTGGACGTGCATCCGTATACCGTCGAATTTGACGTACAGTAGAGGAGTTTATTTAATGAAAAATTTAAAAATCAAACGCCCATTGTCTGTCATATTAGCTTTGCTGTTAGGTGTATCAATCACGGTTTCCATACAGGCTGCGGAATCTATCAAAATGGATAAGCGCGTACATACTGTACCTTACGATCCTTCAGTGTTTAGTCCTGACCCGACCTATGAAGAAACACCTTATAGTATCGAAAAACAATTGCAGATATATGGCGGAAAGTCTGCAGTGGTGGGGCCGCGTCCGTTACTAGAACTGGGTCGTCCTATATACCAGTCGGGGCCTTTTGATCAAGCGAGTTATGCCTTCGGCGTGCAAAACCCTTCTGAGATGCAATTCACAATTTATGGTGACTGGCGGACCGCGATTGCTTCTAATGATAACGGTGGAGACGAGGTCGGCGTTCTTGCTACTCGTCTTAATCTGGACTTTGATTACAAAATAACCGCAACAGAACGATTCCATGCAGTGATGACACCACTGGAAAAAGATGGGCGATTTACCCGCCACGAATTCTCCGGTACCAATGTTGACCTGGAAGACGCCGGTGCTTTACCACCCGGTGTAGAAACCAGCGTAGTGGAGGATGATTTTAGTCTCGACGCACTGTTTTTCGAAGGTGACCTGGGCAATATCGTGTCGGGAACGGGCGAATATTCAAAATGGGACTTGCCCTTTGCCATTGGTTTGATGCCGCTGTTATTTCAAAATGGCGTGTGGCTGGATGATGCGTTTACCGGATTAGCGGTGACCATCCCTGCCAGGAACAGCCGGGCGATGGATATTTCTAATTTCGACGTCACTTTTTTTGCCGGTTTTGATGAAGTTAATTCCGCTATAGGCGACGATGACGATGTCAGTATATTTGGCGTCACCACGTTTATGGACGCCATGAGCGGTTACTGGGAAATGGGTTATGGCTTTACTAAAAATGATGACCCAGCTGCTGATGGCTCTGACTATCACAACCTAACTGCGGCTTTTTCACGACGTTACGGTGGCTGGTTGAGTAACACGGTACGCGTCATTGTTAACACCGGTCAGGACGCTGGTATTGGGACTGCCGATGGCACATTGTTATTAATCGAAAATTCATTTATTACATCCAGTCCGTCGACCTCGATACCTTATTTAAATCTATTTATTGGTAATGATACGCCTCAGTCGCTGGCTCGCACCGGAGGTGCCGGTGGAGTATTAAAAAATACTGGTATTAACTTCGAAACAGATGGTTTGACCGGGTTCCCTGCTATGGACGCAACTGCCAATCAAACATCTGGATTTGCACTTGGCTGGGAAAATTTGTTTGCGTTAAACCAGCAACTGGTAATCGAACTAGCCATGGTGATAGACAATGATAACGATGATAGTTTTGCAGGTAACGGTGTTCCCGGAGACCAGGTTGGCCTCGGTGTTCGGTTCCAGAAGCCGTTGGATAAATCCTGGATTTTTCGAACCGATGCTGTGGTGGTTTCCCGCGATGGACCACTCGCGGACGATCTATCCGGCATCCGTGTGGAAATCAGGAAGAAATTTTGACTCCTAAAGGCAAATCGTATTTATTGCTGACAATACTATTACGATAACAAGGCGAGACTGGAAATGAGCGATTGGGCGTTAATCACAGAAGATGTTTCCATCGAAAGAAAGAACATAGCCATTACCGGTAAAATGATTGTGGGTCGGGAAAAAACCTGCGACATCTTTATCCCTAAAGACGAAATATCAAGTAACCATGCTGAAATCGAGATAGTCGGCGAATTTTTACGCGTCAAGGATCTTGGCTCGTCAAATGGGACCTTTCTCAACGGCGAACGTATCGAGCAGGCGGCTGCCAGTCCTGGTGATGAACTTCGGTTTGATATTGTGGTTTTCAAAGTTGATGGCCCAATTCTAGACAACAACAAAACGGTCCTGCGTCCAAAGATCAGAAAACCCGATGTTGATACCGATACGACGCGGCCTAATCCGGTCGTTAGTTCTCCTTCAGCTACACCGCCTGCAGCTTCATCCACATCAGATATAGAAGCGGATATTGAAAAAACTATGGTGCTGCCACGTAACGTCTCTTCGCCGCCCCAGACCTCAGCCCCATCTACGCCAGATATTGAAGCGGAAATTGAAAAAACCATGGTAGTGCCACGCAAATCCTCTCCAGCGCCCGAACCGGAGCAGGTTGTGCCAGGAGTCGGGCAAGAGGCGGAGGAAACGGAAAGTGGTAGGGTTGTGATGGGAGTCGAATACTCCAAAACTGTATTGATCCCCCCTATGGATCGAACAAAACCGATTTATTCTCTAACAGGAACCAAAGCGCCTGCACAAAGAATCACCTATTTATTGACCAAGAATAAATATGTTATTGGCAGAACTATGAATAATGATATTGCTATAGATGAAGGCTCAGTCTCATTGAAGCACGCTGAATTGGCCTACCATTCCGGCGCCTGGTATGTGAAAGATCTGGATGCGCTGAATGGAACATTTATCAATGGCGAAAAAATCGAAAATAGCCCTTTGGAGTCAGGCGATACGCTCCAGATAGGAAGAGTCGAATTCAAATTTAACATTGACGATAAAGGTGAATCAGGCAATCAAAATAAAATCTCGACATCCACTGATAATCTAAGTGGTAAAAACTCCAAATTTGCAATTATTGGTGCTTCCGTCGGTGTAATTGCAGTTGTAATTCTGGCTGCTGTATATTTTATCGATAAAAGGGAATCTAGCTCATCTATAGGAATTGAAGCACCCGGCTCACAAGTCTCAATTAATACCACTGAGCTTTGGCAAAAACAATTATCATCGCGCGGCACCCCAGGTACCCCGGCACTGGGGGATATCGATGGCGATAAGCTACTGGATGTCGTCATAGTCGACAACAAAGGCTGGCTACGCGCCTTTTCCGGCTCACAGGGTAATCTGTTTCTTGAGAAAAAAGTCGATGGAAATATGTGGGCGCCGCCTGCTCTACATGACCTCACAGGTGATGGGATAAGTGAGATTGCTATTGCCTCAGATAATGGAAAGGTATCTGTATTTAATGGTAAAGGGCAACGACTCTGGGTTAGCGAAGAAAATATTGGAATCGGTGGAGTCTATAACCGTCTCGCATTGCATGATGTAAACGGTGATAAAACTACCGACGTCATAGTGCCCAGTAGCACCAAAGGTCTTGTTGCTCTCGATGGTAATCGTGGTTGGGAAATATGGAATACCGCATCGATTACCAAAGGTATGATAATCAGCGCACCTTTAATAACAGATCTCGATGACGATGGTACTAAAGATGCGGTTATGATTGCTGATAGCGGACAGGTATTAGCCGTCAGTTTTAATGGTAGCCAGGTTAGTAAAATGTGGGAGCAACAGTTGCCCAAAGTCTTGTTTGCCTCGCCCACCTTTAGCAATCAAGACAGACAAAGTCTGGTAATTGTCGCTACCGATAAAAATGGCGTTATAGCGCTAGATGCAAAAACCGGTAAGCGTAAATGGCAGGCAAATATTTCCGCACAAATATTTTCGTCACCAATAACGCTTGATATCACCGAAAATGGTTTTGCCTGCATCATTGTTGCTGATTTAAACGGGACTGTATATGCGATAAATACAGCTGACGGCAAAGAGCTGTGGCAACGCTCGTTGGGAGAAAAAATTCAGGCTTCGCCAGCTTTGTTTGGTGGAGAGGGTAGACACAGAGAATTTGTAGTGCTTTTAGATACAGCGGGCAAAGTACACATTTTGAATTCAGCTACTGGAGCAGTTGTGTCGAGTATAAAAATATCAGGTGCTGATGCCTTTGTAGCTTCAGCCGTACTCGGAGACATCGACAATAACGCTACCCTGGATATCGTAGTCGCTAGCCAGAATGCAACTATTTATGGGTATTCATTAAACTACCCATTAAAACAAGACAGCAGTCAGGGACAGGCGAGTTGGCCATTATTTCTTGGTAATGATAGCCATGGTATGTATTAACAGGAAATAATTGCCGATTAGCTTGCCCACGCCAGGACTTCTATTCCTGGACAGGTTCCCTGGGGGGCCTGCAAAGTTATTCGGAGACCCCAGGTATTAATTAAATTGACTTCGGAGTGTTGATAAGCGCATGTCATCTACAATATCAGCAATGAACCGGCCTAAACGCTGGGATCAACCTTTTGATCCAGAAATGCGTTTCGAGCAAGCTGAAATTTTGATGGCTCGACCTGAATTTTCTAATATTGATGATAGCCGATTCCCGGCAGCAACACCGTTGTTTGATATTTTAATGAATGACTGTCGGGTGATCGAGTACCAACCTGGTGACTTAGTTATCAGGGAGGGGGATTACGGCAATAGCGCATTTTTATTGTTAGCTGGTGGTTTGCGTATTGTTACTAACCCCGACCTACCACCTCGTATACTCGGCAGGGGGGGTATCCGCAAGAAGAACTTTTTTGCAATACTGAGGCAAATCTGGCGCAGAAATAAAATTCCTGAAATGCGAAAGTATGACTCAAATATAACCCAGGGAACTGAAGATCTACGAGTAAATTTATTTGATGCCGAGGGTGCTAAAAACGTTTTTGATTTTGGTTCAGATGGGATAAAACTGAAAGATAAATATCATTCTGTATTATTAGGGGGCGGCGCTATCGTCGGTGAGATAGCGGCTTTAGGCAGAGTGCAGCGTACAGCCTCAGCTTATGCAGAAAGCAAAATAACCCTGCTTGAAATTCGCTGGCAAGGTCTACGTGACATACGTAAATATGACCCGGGCTGGCGCACGATGATTGATGAAAATTATCGTGAGAAAATGTTAAAAACACAACTCGAAACACACCCTGATTTTTCCGATTTTGATACCGCTACATTAAATAAAATTAGCGCAGCTACCCTGTTTGAAACTTACGGGGAATATGAATGGACACGTTCATTTCGCAAGGAGTTGGCAAAGCAATCCGATATTATTGGTACCGATGCCGAGCCCTGGGTCGCGCGCGAAGGTGATTATGCGGATGGTTTGTTATTAATTGGTGCGGGTTTTGCCCGTATTACCTCATCTATAGGCAAAGGTCATCGTAACCTGGGGTATCTTAGTGCCGGCGACTATTTTGGTATGCATGAATTATATACGGCATGGAAAGACGGCAAAGAACAGCAATGGCAGGTGTCTTTATCTGCGTTAGGTTACCTCCATGTGTTGCGCATACCCTCGCATGTGTTGCATGAATTAGTGTTTCCAAACCTTCAAAAGCCGCCTGAGATGCCGGCTGAACAGGAGAAAAAGCCACTATCGGCTGATGCCACACTAGCCTGGGCGATTGACGAACGTTTAATTAATGGCACGCAGTCGATGATGATAAACATGGATCTTTGTGTGCGTTGTGATGATTGTGTGCGTGCCTGTGAAGCCGGGCATGACGGTAATCCCAGGTTTTTACGCAGAGGTAAGACACAGGGTAAGTGGATGGCAGCTCATGCCTGCATGCATTGTGTCGACCCTGTATGCATGATTGGTTGCCCAACAGGCGCTATTCACAGAACACCCGAAGGCGTTGTTGTAATCAATGATAAAACCTGTATCGGTTGCGCTACCTGCGCCAACTCCTGTCCGTATGACAATATTCGCATGGTGACGATTCGGGATACCAGTGGTAATAATTTGCATGATCCAAATACAGGAGAAGCAATAAAAAAAGCAACCAAATGTGATCTTTGTATTTCTCAGTATGGTGGCCCGGCCTGTGTTCGCGCCTGCCCGCATGGAGCCCTTCAGCGCATAGATTTTAAAAGCAGTAACTGGCTGAAAGAAGAGATATGATTTTGTTAAGAAGATTAATATTTAACCCTGATATTAAGATTTTCATATTTTTATGGTTAGTCGCCGCATCGATATTCTTTACCATAGCAATTCCATTATGGCAGGCAGAATCTTTGCTGGAGGCCCCGGAAATGGTAAGCGGATATTCATTATTCGGGTGTATTCTGGTTCTTGGTTTTTTCAGGGTGCGGAAACATTTATCCATGTTTTCGTTAGTGAAAACCAGGTGGTGGTTTACTGCGCACGCTATTCTCGGATTGCTGGCATTAGCTTTTTATGTATTACACGTGGATTCGTGGTGGCCACAGAGTGGTTATGTGCAATTACTGGCGGTTCTGATGTTTGCCGTTACAGTTACTGGGTTTCTAGGTTATGTTATAGAAAAAGTATTCCCAATGAGATTGACGCAACAGGGTAGCGAAATACTATTCTCACAAATTCCAGAGGCGGTACATCAGTTAATATCTGAAGCAGAAAACTTGATGCTAGAGGTCAATAAAAATACCGCCAGTGATACCCTGTCGCGTCATTATCTTGAGACACTGAAATGGTTTTTTCAAAAGCCCAGATTTGTCAGGAGCCATATATTGGGTGGTCGAAGTGCGGGCTACTGGTTGTCTCAGCAGTTTGTGACAGTCAATCGCTACCTGGATGAAAATGAAAAAGGATACAGCGCTCAACTGGAGAAGCTTGCACGGAAAAAACTGGATATCGATTTTAACTATACCGTTCAGGGCATAATGAAAATCTGGTTGTTACTGCATGTTCCATTGAGTGCCGCATTAATCTTAATGAGCCTCTGGCACCTGTTATTAGTCAATATATACCTACTGTAATGAATTTCGAGAATGATGATCATAAAAATGCAGACTATGACAGGCAATCCTGTCCATACATCTGTGGCCGGGGTTCCAGGTGGAGAAAACCATGCTGGCAAGGCCCTGATTCAACCGGCAAATGTGGCGGCATAGCAGAATGTGCGCCATTGCGCAGGGGTGATCGTTATTATTGTCAAAGGCCAGAATTTGCTGGAGGAGCCTGCGAGGAAGGGCCACTGCCCGATGGTAGCTGTAACCATACAAATACACCTTGTAGACCAGCTGCAGGGCTACGAAAATTGCGCAGGCGCATTACATTACTGGGTCTTCTGCTGATAATTTCGTTAATTACAGTTCTTTCTAATCGGCAATCTGGTTCGGAATTAGTAGCGATGATAAATCCGGGCGAATTATCTTCGTCTCATTCGGGGTTCCCAGTTACCATTCAATGTGAAAATTGCCACCAGGCACACGACAAAAAAGCAGCTGACTGGTTTATGAGTGCGTTTGAACATCAGGACTTAACGAATAATTGCCTACAGTGCCATCGATTAACTGGTCCCGAAAAAGCACCTCATAACAGAATTTACGGAAACAATAGCGACAGTAAATTACTAGAATGCGTAGCATGCCATCAGGAACATAAGGGCTCTCGCTTTGAAATTAGTCAGGTTTCGAATCGAATGTGTAGTAATTGCCATGAGCAGGCGTTTTCGCAATTGTCAACCCATGTAAAAATCTCAGAGAACTACCCCCATCAAGAGCCACAAAATGTATATTTTGATCATGTGACGCACCTGGGGCAATATTTTATAGAAAAGGAATGGTTAGAAAAGGCCAATCGAGATGCGGATTTTGCTCAAAAGGCCAGTGCTGCATGCAGTACCTGCCATGAAATAGAAAGTGCCAATAGAGATGTTCCGATACGTGACTATGAAAAAGTTTGTGCCGGCTGCCACGATCACCAGATAGTAGGGCGCGCACTCGCATTATTGACAGCGGAAGAGGCGTCTCCAGTCATGTTAGGGTTAATTACTGGCGACAATAAAGATCCTCCAGATGCAGAAGATGCGGCGAAAAAACTAATCAATATTATAGCTAAAAAAGGTATTGATGGATTAATAGAAACTATCAAACAAGCCGGCACGCAGGAGTCTGTGCAAAGAAAATTGTTCAATGGTCTTAATCCGACTGCTTTGAGAGCAACTGCGAGAGCCTGGAATAAAGAGGAAAGTTTCGATTCTGCAAGCGATTCAAATAATCAAATAGCTGGTTGGAAAACCGGAGAAAACGAAGATGGGCTGGAAGCGATAATCTATCAGGCCGGTGGGCATGCTGATGCAAGCTTAAAATTCTGGATAGAGCTGTATCTCAATAAACTTAAAAGTGATCAGTCCGAGCACGTCGAAGAAGCTGTTGAAATATTACTGAATTCGAGTGGTGGGCCGGGGGCATGTGGAAAATGCCATGCTTCGTTAATTGGTGATGTAACACGCAACGAGAAAGAATTTAAATGGGGAAGGGCGGACACGACAGTACGTGAGCACACTTCCGCATTTAACCATCGGCCTCACATCGATTTATTGGGTAATTCGGAGGGTTGTGATGCTTGTCACAAGCTGGAAGAAAAAGCCGATTATCCTGCGTATTTTAAAGATGGCGGTATAAATATTAACCAGTTTGAAAGTAGTTTTAACGGTATAGATTTAAAAATTTGCACAACTTGCCATAACCAGAACAGGGTCTCAGACGATTGTCAGTTATGCCATAGTTATCATCGTGGTGTTGGATTTCAGTTCGAGTATCAAAAACAGGAAAAAGAGAGGATGCGCCCATGAACGATATATATTTCTTAAGTGGAATCGCGTTACTTGGGCTTTTGTCTATGTACGTGGCGGCACTACTTTTATTTCGTTTACGCGATGGTATGGCTGATTTACGTTATGAGAAACTGGAGATTGGTTTATTAAAAGAGCGCCTAAGGCTGGCGTTAGTGACTGCAGGTAAGCAAAGCAACTCGGGCAAAGTTAAAGATGGAGCATGGCAGGGTTGGCGTAAGTTTGTTATTAAGGAAAAAATTGCCGAAACCGGAGACATAAGTTCATTTTATCTTGTACCTCACGATGGTAGCGAGTTACCCGCTTTTTTGCCAGGACAGTATTTGACTTTTAACTTGAGGGTTCCCGGTCAAGCAAAACCAGTAACGCGTTGTTATTCATTATCACAAAGCCCGGAACAAAATCAGAGTTACCGCGTCAGCATTAAACGTTTAGGACCTCCACCAAAACAACCGGATGCGCCTGCTGGAGTAGGTTCAGGACATTTTCATGGTTATTTGAATCCGGGTGATATTGTTGATGTAAAAGCGCCTTCGGGTCATTTTCATCTTGATGTTGAACATCAGGGTCCAGTGGTTCTAATAGGCGGCGGCATTGGCTTAACGCCCATGCTGAGTATGCTTAATTATATTGCCGATACTGGTTCACAGCGTGAGACCTGGTTGTTTTACGGCTTGAATAATAGCAGTGAGCATGTAATGCCGGAGCATTTACGAGAAATTGAACAACAGCTGGTAAATGTTCGTTTAGTGGTATGTTACTCACGACCTCTTGATGCAGACACACTGGGCATTGATTATGAAATACCTGGTCACGTCAGCGTCGACTTGTTTAAAAAATTATTGCCATCGAATAATTATCATTATTATTTGTGTGGTCCGCCACCGATGATGAACTCGATTACCGAGGGTTTAAAGGAATGGGGCGTCCCTGACGATAGTGTGCATTTTGAAGCCTTTGGCCCCGCAACGGTGAAGAAAGTTGTAACCGAACCGGAAGAGAAAACGGATTATGAAGTAGTATTCGTACGCTCCAGTAAAAAACTAAAATGGGATAGTAGTAGTGGTAGCTTGCTCGAGTTTGCTGAACAAAACGATATCGTCATGGATTCTGGTTGCCGTGCAGGCAACTGTGGTACCTGCCTTACCGCCATCAAGTCTGGCGATATAGAGCATATTAGTCCTACGGGAATGGAAGTGGAAAAAGGCAGCTGCCTTGCCTGTATTGCAGTGCCCAAGTCTTCAATAGAGGTGGATGCCTGAAAATGACTGGCTTTATTCTCATCGAAAATTGTAGTTCCTTTATCCGATCCCGCAGTGGATTCTCAGAAGTTTTTGTGAATAATTGAATTCTGTCATGCTTTCTTGCCAATTAAAAAAACAAGCCCCACTTCACAGAATACTTTTGAACAAATGTGATAATAGGATTGTAACTATTTCTGGAATAACAATATGGAAAAAGTAAGTTGCGCCATTATGTTTGCGGATGTCAGTGGCAGTACAAAAATGTACGAAGAACTTGGGGATGACATGGCAAAAGGCATAATGGACCAATGTCTGGGTCATTTACAGGGAGTTATAGAGTCGCATCAGGGCATCGTCATTAAAAAAATCGGTGACGAGCTTATGTGTCGTTTTGAAAGTGCCGATGCTGCAATTTCAGCTGCGAGGGAATCGCAAAATGAAATTCAATTGCTTCAGGTGGATGGCAATATTCGTTTATCCATTCGGGCAGGCGTTCATTTTGGAGAGGTGATCAAAGACGATAATGATATCTTTGGTGATGCGGTCAATGTTGCCGCGCGCATGGCGGGTATAGCCAAAGGAGGGCAAATTATAACTACAAAGGATACCGTCGAACGTTTACCGCCAGAAAAGAGATCCTCGGGTGTACGCCAGATCGATTTCACCCGGGTAAAGGGAAAGCAGGAAAAAATCGCCGTTTATGAAGTTCAGTGGGAGCAGGACAGTTCAGTCACAAGAGTCGCTCATACGTTACTCTTTAGGACGATAGCGAAACCTAAAAAACTTGAACTTCGCCTCGGTAGCAAAATTGTTGAGCTGAGCAGTGAAAATGAATCGATATCGATAGGTCGGGATATTGCTTGTGATTTGATTGTGAATAACGAGTTAGCGTCACGAAAACACGTAATTTGCGAGCTACGTCGAGGTAAGTTTTTAATAACAGATCATGGTACCAATGGAACCTATGTCACCTCGCCAAATGGTGATGAGGTATATTTACGCCGCGAAGAACTGGTATTGCAGGGAAAAGGATCTATTAGTCTGGGAAAACCAATTGCGCAAGCAAAGACGGAGGAATTGATTCATTTTGAGTGTTGAGATAGATGTGAAGCATCATCAGAACGAATTCCAGACTTCTAGCCCGGAAAATTCATAAATCATGCACAATCCCACTGGCCTATTGATTCCACAAGAAATAGTTCCTCAGTCGCTCGGAATCATTGATACGAGACTTCTTCGGATATTTCCTTGTGAAATCAATATGCTGCGCGATTTTTGCGCAGATTTATGAAATTTCCGGGCTAGCTGTTATTCTTTTGCTCGATTCCGCAGTAGATTTTTTTGAATTTTCCCAGTGGCGGTTTTGGGTAATTCACCAAATACGACTTTTTTCGGGCGTTTAAATCGCGCCATATTTTCAGCACAGAAGTCGATCAATTCTGCTTCGCTTGTCTCAACACCTGCTTTGAGTTCGACAAAAGCGCAGGGGACTTCACCCCATTTTTCATCGGCCATTGCGACGACTGCGGCGTCGCCGACCGACGGGTGTTTGTAGAGCACGCCTTCAATTTCCACCGATGATATGTTTTCACCGCCGGATATAATAATGTCCTTGGCGCGGTCCTTGACCTGGATGTAACCATCACTGTGAATCACGGCTAGATCGCCACTGTAGAACCAGTCGTTCTGCAATGCTTTTGTGGTAGCCTCAGGGTCTTTCAAATAGCCCTTCATCGTGGTGTTACCGCGTATGACAATTTCACCGATGGTCTCCGAGTCCCAGGGAACCGGCTCGCCGGTTTCGGGGTTGATTACGTCTACTGCTTCGGTCATCGCGAATCGAACACCCTGGCGAGACTTCAACTCAGCCTGTGTGCCGGGGCTTTCTTTCACCCAGCTCGCCTGTGGTGCAGCCTGTAATATATGGCCGTAGGTTTCGGTGAGACCGTAGACGTGCATTACCTCGAAGCCGAACTGGGTCATGCTTTCGAGTACTTTTGCGGGAGGAGGAGCACCAGCGGTCATCACGTTTATAGTTCGGTTGAAGCGTTTTTGATCGGATTCGGGGGCATTTGCAAGCATATTGAGAATGATGGGCGCGCCGCCGAAATGGGTGACCTCATGTTCCTCGACCAGATCAAATAATAGTTTCGGTGTGAATGCACGCATGCACACCACCGTGCCTGCGACAGCTGTCATGGTCCAGGCGTGGCCCCAGCCGTTACAGTGAAACATTGGTACGGTATACAGGTAGCGTGGATGCTGGGGCAGAGCCCAGGAGACTACGGTTCCCATGGTCATCAGGTAAGAGCCTCGATGGTGATATACCACACCCTTGGGTCTGCCGGTGGTACCCGAGGTGTAGTTCAACGATAAGGCCTGCCATTCGTCTTCCGGAGGTCGCCAGGCAAATGTATCGTCACCACGGTCTACCAGATCTTCGTAAAAGCTGTATTCGATATCGGTGGGTAGATCGGGTTTTTCGCTGGCGTCAGCATCGTCGATAATAATGATTTCAGGTTTTAGTTCGGTAGTCTTTAACGCTTCCTCGACCACTGGCCATAGTTGACGGTCGACGATGAAAACTTTTGATTCGCCGTGATCTATGATGTAAGCCACGGTAGGCGCATCCAGGCGGGTGTTAATCGTATTGAGTACTGCGCCAGCCATCGGAATCGAAAAATGACTTTCGAATATTTCCGGGGTATTGAAAGCAAATACCGAAACCGTATCGTTTTTACCGATCCCGCGAGCCGCCAGACTGGAGGCGATGCGCGTGCAACGTGAACGAACCTGCGACCAGCTATAGCGACGTTGGTTGTAGATCAGTGCCTCACGTTCCGGATAAATATCAGCGGTGCGCTGTAAAAACGATAGCGGTGTGAGCGCGACAAAATTGGCCGAATTGGCCGGTAGCTGATCATATTCGACAGTCATTTAATATCTCCGCTTAATTTCAGCACCTAGTTTCTAATGGGTGAACCGCTTTCTAACATTGATTCGATTCGAGCGCGTGTGGCATCAGTGGACACCAGGGTTAGGAACGAACGTCTTTCGGCATCGTAAAAATCCTGTTCGCTGCAAACCGTGCCGGCGTCGACATCGCCACCAGTGACAATACGCGCCATTTCGGTACCGACATTCACATCGTGCGGCATAAATATGCCCTTGTCGCGTGATTTTACCAACCATTCCTGCATTTCTTCAAACACCGGTCTGCCGGGCATTGTTAGGTCGGGTCGATCAAATTCTACCTGCTCTGATGGATTTTCGATGGCAGCGATGGCTTCGGATAGCAGCCGATCACGGTTTATCACAAATCGATCATTCGGGCGCAACATGGCCTGTTGTTTGGCAATGATGGGCGAGGTCGCAGTTTTGCCGTAACCCAGATTCATGAACGCCTTCCAGCTAGCAGGAGTGATGTCGTCGTTGCACTGCAACTGTTCGATCCAACGGTACAGGGTCTCCTTGCAGCCGCCACCACCGGGCACCACACCGACCATCGATTCAACCAACCCGGTCGTCGAGTTAGCATGGCAGATAACTTGCTTGGCATGCAGTACTACTTCGAAGCCACCACCTATAGAAAGGCCGACAGGGGCCGCGACTACCGGGAACTGGACGTTTGACATGCGGTGTACGATTTGCTGAAAATGCGCCAGAAACCGATCCAGGCCATCCATATCGTCTTTTCTGAAAAAGCCACGTACCGCCTGCAAGTTGACCCCGCAGGAGAAATGCTGTGCATCATTGTGGACGATCAAACCACGCATGTTGTCAGTTTCAACCTGACTGATTGCGTCGTCGAGAATCGCCATCGAATCGGCGTCGAGTGCATTGGCCTTGGAATGAAATTCGACCATCGCAATGCCATCGAGATCGTACCAGCTGGCTACGGCGCAGCTATTGCGGGGTTTGATGGTTTGCCTTTTCTCGCTAAAACGAATAATGCCCTGCGGGCGTTCGATGTTCTGCCAGCTTCCACCGATGAGTCGTGACTGTAATTCGCCATCCTGCACACGATAAAAACTTGAACCCGCTGTTTCGGTGAGAAAGCCTGGAACAGGCTGCTGATCTGCTTTAAGTCGTTTGATGAAATAGTCGACACCGATTTCATCGATCAGTTCGAACGGCCCCTTAATCCAGTTGTAGCCGAGCTTCATCGCATCGTCTATGCCAACAGGGTCGTCACCCACTTCAGGAATCAACGAGGCTGCGTAACTCAATGAACGCGACAGCACGCGCCAGGCAAACTGCCCGTAGAGGCCATCGTCGTCGAGTAGCCGTTTAACGCCCTGTTGTTCTGCTTTTTCGGCCAAAGGCAGGTTGAGGCGCGGGGCAGGGCCGTAAGATACGTCTTTCAGGTCGAGTACTTCACGATCTCCCTGATCAGAGTCGCGGTAAAAACCCTTACCTTGCTTGTTGCCGGTTTGGCCGTTTTCGATCATGCCTGTCATCAACGCAATGCGGGTGGCTTCGGCGTGGAATGCGTCGTTGTCGGGCAGGATATTAACCAGGCTTTGCACCACGTCGGACATCAGGTCGATACCGATCAGATCGTATAAGCCGAATACACCGGTTTTCGGGATTCCCATTGGGCGGCCGAATAGTGCATCGGCTTCGACAGGTTTTAGTCCCAGGTCGAATGCTGCGTGCAGCGCGCATTGAATCGCGAATACGCCGACCCGATTACCTAAAAATCCCGGTGTATCGAGGCAGGATACGACACCCTTGCCGAGTTGCTGTTCACAAAATTGGGCCAGTATATCCATTACCGCAGGATCGGTATCTTCACCGCGTACCAGTTCGAGCAGGCGCATGAATCGCACCGGGTTAAAGAAGTGAGTGATCGCAAAGCGTTTACGGAACGACTCGGGCATATCTTCGACCAGCAATCGAATCGGAATCGTTGAGGTGTTTGAAGTGATAATGGACTGGTCATGGCAGACGGCATCAAGGCGTTGATACAGGTCTTTTTTGATCGCTAGTCTTTCGACTATCGCTTCGGCCACCCAGTCACAGTCGGCTAGCTGGTCAAAGTTGTCGCGGGTATTACCCAGATGGATAAATGACTCGGCATCACTGCTGGTTAAGCCCGGCGCATCTGGATCGCGCAGGCGTTCGAGGCCACGTTGCGCCAGCGCATTGGGGTTGTCGTCGCTCGGTAAATCCAGCAACCAGACCTCAATACCAGCATTGGCGACCTGACCGGCGATTCCTGCGCCCATGGTGCCCGCACCGATAACGGCAACTTTATTGATTTTCATACACTTATTTACCTTAAATTAATTAACCCGGAAATTTCATAAATCATGCGCAAGGATCGCGCAGCATATTGATTTCACGGGGAAATATCCGAAGAAGTCTCGTATCAATGATTCCGAGCGACTGAGGAACTATTTCTTGTGGAATCAATAGGCACAGAGATTGTGCATGATTTATGAAATTTCCGGGTTAAATGCGGCTATTGTTTCGCGTAGTTGATGCAAACAACGCCTGGGAGCTTCGATGGGTAACATGTGACCATAATCCTCGATAACGGTGTATTGTGATTTCAATTTTTCAGCCAGTACTTTTCCTGCTTTGAGTGGCGTTAATCGATCCTGACCGGCGAATATCAAATGTGATGGAACGTCCAGTGTGCTGGCAACTTCATCGCCGTTGAGATAGTTTGCACAGGCCTGTAAATCAATCGCGAGCGGATTTTTCGACATGATCTGGCGTCCTATGGCAATTGGCTGCATTCCGGGTACCGCGCTCATGCCCAGATGTGAACGATTGCCAAAACCCCATTGCAATAACATTTCGGCGGCTTTTCCGGCGGACTCCCGTGCGGCTTCAATGAGTGCGGGATTAACTGGAATAGCGCCTGCGGTACCGATACCGATTAAAGTTTTAACCTTTTTTGCTGCCTGTCTGGCCAGTTCGAGCGCGCACAGGAACCCCTGCGAATGACCGACTACATGGGCACTTTCGACACCTGCTGCATCTAAAAAATCCGCCAGCCATAATCCCATCTCTTCAATGCTTTCAAGAGGCTTTCCATCAGACAGGCTATGACCAGGTAAATCGGGGGCCAGTACCGAATAACCATTGTAGGCAAACCAGCGTGTCTGCAATGCCCAGCTGCGGTGATCGAGTCCACTGCCGTGAATAAATAACACTGTTTCCAGGCTATTATCGAAGTCTTTACCGCCGGTGGCTGCGTAGGTGTTATCGCCTCTAACCCGTAATTCCATTATTGATCACCTGCCACGCGTTTTGCAGCCCGCAGACCGCGTGCAAAATCGTCCTTGATATCGACAATATCTTCGATGCCAGCCGAAACACGAATCAGGTCTTCGCTGATGCCCGCAGCGATCATGTCTTGCGGTGACAGACGTGAATGGGTGGTCGTGCCGGGGTGCAATACCAGTGTACGAGAGTCTCCCACGTTGGCCAGATTGGAGGCCAGCTGAACCGAATCGATAAAAGCAGCACCACCTGCGCGTCCGCCGACTACACCGAAGCAGACTATCGAACCTGCACCCTTTGGAAATAGTTTTTGCGCGATGGCATGACTTGGATTGCTGTCCATATCCGGGTGATTAACCCAGCTCACTTCTTCCTGTGACTGTAGCCATTCGACCAGATCTTTGGCGTTCTCAACATGCTTTTTCATGCGCATACCGAGTGTTTCTATACCCTGTATGATCAGGAACGCACTGTGTGGGCTTAACGCCGCACCGATATCGCGCATTGATTCGGCGCGAATTTTCATTGCCAGTGCAGACGGGCCGAACTCTTCCCAGAACTTGATGCCGTGGAACGGTGCATAGGGTTCGGTCAATTCAGCAAAGCGACCACTCGCTTGCCAGTCAAAGTTACCACCGTCGACGATTACACCGCCCACTGCCAGCCCGTGGCCACCAATCCATTTGGTGATCGAGTGCACTACAATATTCGCGCCATGATCTATTGTGCAGCATAGACTCGGCGTAGCGAATGTGGCATCTACCACTAATGGTATGCCAGACTCGCTCGCAATTTTGCCTATTTGAGGAATATCAGCGACTTCCAGACCGGGATTACCGATCGATTCGCAAAATATCAGCTTGGTGTTTGGCTGAATTGCGTCGCGTAATGCGGCTTCATCGTTAATCGGAACGAAGCTACAATCGATACCGAGACGCTTCATGGTGTGGCGCAGTAAGGTCGCGGTGGAGCCATAAATTTGCGTCGCGGAAATTATATGATCGCCCGACGAACACAATGTAATGAAAGTGGTAAACAGAGCACTCATGCCCGATGCGGTGCAAATCGCGCCGGTTCCGCCTTCAAGCGCAGCTATTCGTTGCTCCAGTACAGCAACGGTCGGATTGGTAATCCGACTGTAAATATGACCACCCTGTTCGACGTTGAACAAGGATGAACCAGCGCTCACGCTCTCAAAAACGTAAGAGGTTGTCTGGTAAATGGGTACTGCGCGCGACCCGTGATCGCTTTCCGGTACATAACCACTATGCAGCGCAATAGTATCGGGTTTGAGGAAAGATGATCGGCTCATGGTTTTATCCTGTAGCAGCGTTTAAATCGTCGAAGGAAAAGGGCAGGTCGGTAATTTTCCCCGTCAGACCGTTGACTTCAACGTCCGAATGACCGGTCAGGAAATCGCGTTTCATCATTGCCATGGCAAGATGTTTGTTGAAACGTGGTGACCAGACCTGAGACGAGATTTCGGCGATGACTCGATTTTCAGATTTAATACTATAGTTGTCAAACTTCATCGGTTGCTCAAATGTTAGGCCGACTAGCTGGTTTTCGTGATTACCGGCAATTGCGCGTAAAGCCGGTAGACTTAAAGATTCGATATCCGCATCGAGATCGATAAATTTATCCAGACCGCATTCGAATGGATTATTCTCGTCTGTGATATCGTTGCCGTAAGAAATCAGACCGCTTTCGATGCGTTCGATAAGGTTAGGGCAACCGGCTTTGACATTCAAATCCTGCCCTTTAGTAAACAATTCGTCCCACAACGGTTCAGCCAGACTTGCATCGTTGAGATATATTTCGAAGCCCCCCTGTTTGCTATACCCTGATCGGGCGACCATCATTTCCCGGCCTTTAAATTCCAGCATTTTGGAATGGAAAAAACGAATACCTCGCACTTTTTCACCAAATACCCGCGCGACAAGCTCCTCTGCCTTTGGACCCTGAACTGCGAGCGGCCAAATAGCGGCTTCGGCAATTTTAACATCCAGATCGAATCCACCGGCCAAGCCTCGCGACCACAGTTTGATATCACTGTCAGCAATCGAAAACCACCAATGATCCTCATTTAGTTTAATTAAAACCGGATCGTTGAGTACACCACCATTTCTGCCACAAACAGGGGTGTAAAGGCCCTGACCCTCGACGGCGCGTTTGATATCGCGTGGGGTCATCATTTGTGCCAGGCGCTGGCTATCGGGTCCTTTGATTTCTACCTGGCGTTCGCAGGAGACATCCCAGACCTGTACCTGCTCGCAAAGATGCCAGTAGTCGTCCTCAATGGATTCGAATACAGTCGGCAGTAGCATATGATTGTATACCGTATATGCCTTGACGCCCGCAGCCTCGACTCGGCGGGTAAACGGTGTCGAACGAAGCCGTTTGGAAATGCTGAGAAATTTGTCGTTCAAAGTCGATCCTCTAAAAATCTTTAAATCGCCCGGTTGATTCGGCAGGCGCTAAAAATAAAGGCGCTTATGGTATTCCCAATTTATTTGTCTTACAAATAGGAAATAGTTATTTGGAGCAAATATTATCACTAATTTCATAACCAGTTTCTGGTACCCTTCACCCACTTTAATTTAAACTATTTCGATGATGTTTAACCAGTACCCGGTCAGCTATGTTGAACCTGTGTTTCGCCCACCAAGCGAAGCGAATTCTTTGATTTTTCAGGTGACTAACGGTTGTAGCTGGAATCGCTGTACCTATTGCGATATGTACACCGACCCGCAAAAGAAATTTCGCCCCAGGGCTGAGCAGGAGATACTGGATGAAATCAGTCAAGTGGGTGATTCCGGTCTGCAGCCGAAACGTGTATTTCTCGCCGATGGTGACGCATTGGTATTATCGATGCGCCGCTTAAGAACTATTTTGAATGCGATAAAATCCAGTCTACCCTCGGTTACTCGGGTTTCGTCTTATTGTCTGCCCAGTAATCTTAAAAGCAAGAGCGACGATGATTTGCTGGAGTTGAAAGCGCTGGGGCTCAAACTGATTTATGTTGGTGCAGAAAGTGGTGACGACAGCGTGCTTAGTTATATAGACAAGGGGGAGACTTTTGATAGTACTGCTAGCGCATTAATCAGAGCGCAACTTGCCGGGATTAAAACATCAGTGATGGTGATCAACGGTATCGGTGGCAAGGCCTACAGCGAACAACATGCGCTCGAATCGGCGCGACTGGTCAATCAGGTGCAACCGAATTATCTGGCTACTCTGGTATTAACTTTTTACCGTGACAAACAAAAGGTTATCAACGGATATGACGATAATTTCACCGAACTCAGTACCGCCGAACTATGTCACGAAATGGAAATGTTTATTGGCGCTACAGAGCTCGAAAAAACTATTTTTCGTAGTGACCATATCTCCAATCATTTAATCCTCAAAGGCGTACTCGGAAAAGATAAACCGACAATGCTGGCGCAAATTCGGCAGGCAGGCGAATATTTCGAGCAACATCCGGATTATCAACGCAGCAATCATGGGTACTAGTGGGTATTAGTGTGGCGGAGGAGGAAGTTCAGTCGCCCTGCGTCAATATATGTGAACTGAGCAATGACAATACCTGTAACGGCTGTCATCGCACGCTGGAAGAAATTGGCGCGTGGAGTTTCGCTAGCGACGAAGAACGCAGGCAGATAATTGGCAATGCGAAAAAAAGACAGGTAATCGCAAATAATGGCTAACCTGGATCAGCTTAGTATCGATGATATTCGGCGGCGCCTGCTTAATCAGCCGGGTCCTACCTACGATGTGCCACCCGAGATATTGAAAGGCGAAACGCGCGAAGCGGCGGTATTGATTCCGTTTTGTCGTATCGATGAGGCCTGGCATATTCTTTATATCCGGCGTACACCTTTTGAAGGTGATCGGCATAGCGGACAGGTGGCTTTCGCCGGTGGTAAACGTGAAGAAGAAGATCCCAGTCTCGAATTTACCGCCCTGCGCGAGGCCGAAGAAGAGGTCGGTGTTGCACGAAAAGATGTAAAGGTACTTGGACGTTTAAATCATCACCATACCATTAGCGAATATCTGGTGACTCCCTACGTCGGTGAAATGCGATGGCCATATCCGCTGTCCCTGGATAATACAGAAGTTGCGCACGCGTTTACTATGCCCCTGGCATGGTTGGCAGATCGGTCGAATTATCGCACCGAACAAAGGCAACACCCTGATTCGCAACGACCCTGGCCGGTGGTTTATTACGATCATTACGACGGCGAGCTGCTCTGGGGCGCGACAGCGAGAATGACATTGTCGCTAATAGAAGTATTAAGTCGCTAATTACTACGTTTATATTGTTCTATAATCCCTGCAATTAACGAATTAAATCAGGGGCTTTCGAAATGTATTTAAAATATTTTTTAACCTTAATAATTTCTGTTGGACTAATAATTAGTCCCGTTTATGCAAAAGATGAGAAACCTAAAAAACTGCCTTATGGCTTGCAGAAAAAAATGGAGAAGGGTCAGTCTTTACCCCCAGGATGGCAAAAAAAGCTAATCGTAGGATACCGAATGGATAAAGAGGTTTATCAACAGGGCGATATTGTCGTACCGCTCGATTCCAGGGGCCTGTTGACCATACGTTTGGAAGGTAAGTTGGTGCGCCTGGTAAAGGCTACACGGGAGATAGTAGAGATACTGGAATAGCTATTTGATGAATATGACTAATCAGACCGTTTTCCTCGTTACGATTACCTAAGTCCGACAGACTCCCAGACCCTCGAATGAATAGCCACTTTGTGTTTTTATGCTTTTGGTAAACGTGGGTGATTTACTTTCCCGCTGAACTAACGGCTCATTTCGATCGACGTCACATTGAGTGATTAACAGCTCGGGCCGGGAGCGCTTATCACTGGTGCTGGCATTCGACCCTGACCCGGAAACAATGATTGATGCGCGTGAGATATTATGGTCAGGACTTCGTTGCCGATCACGATCCCATTAGCTGTGGAGATTATCTAATCTGTCGATTTGGCAAAGTCTTTTCCTATCGCAATGAGCATGTCGAATAATAGTTTTCCCGGCTAGCAACGCTACAAATTTAATTCGTTAGGCGTTATAGTCGTCGCTTGTTTCTGTCCTGACTAATTTTGTGCCCCGAATCCAGACATTATCCTCGCACCTGGTCAATCAAATTGCCGCCGGCGAAGTGGTTGAACGACCCGCTTCTGTGGTTAAAGAGCTAGTCGAAAACAGCCTTGACTCGGCTGCGAGCTCGGTAGTCGTTGAAATCGAATCGGGCGGCACGCGGTTGATCCGAGTCAGCGATGATGGCTGTGGTATTGATAGGGATGAGTTGACCGTGGCGATTTCGCGCCATGCGACAAGCAAAATCACTAGCCTTGATGACCTTGAGAAAATTAGCTCATTGGGATTTCGAGGGGAGGCTTTACCCAGCATTGCCTCAGTATCAAGATTGTCTTTATGCTCTCGAACCGCTGATGCGGAATATGCATGGACCATTAGCGGGCGAGATGATGGCGAAGCGGTACCCGACTCTTCGCCGCCCGGGACTCGCGTCGAAGTACGTGAGCTATTCTATAACGTGCCGGCACGAAAGAAGTTTTTGCGCACTGAACAAACCGAATACAGGCACATAGAAACCCTGTTCAAAACTCTGGCGATCAGCCATCCAGAGGTAGGGTTTAAGCTGATTCATAATCAGAAAGTAATTTATCAATTACGCCCCGCACTCGATACCGAGGGCTGCCGACAACGACTTTCGGTGCTTTGTGGCAAGGCATTTGCAGAAAGCCTGATCGAAATCGAGGTCGAAATCGAAGGGCATCAATTATCTGGCTGGGTGGCTCTACCGACATTTAATCGGAGTCAGGCAGATATGCAGTATTTCTTCGTCAACCAGAGAATAATTAAGGATAAGTTGGTAGGTCATGCGGTGAGACAAGCTTATCAAGACGTTATGTTTCATGGCAGGCACCCTGCATTTGTGTTATCGCTACGAATCGATCCACGACAAATTGACGTTAATGTGCATCCGCAAAAGCACGAAGTTCGTTTTCGCAACTCGCGCATGGTACATGATTTTTTGTATCGCTCGTTACACCAGGCACTGGCGAATGTGCAACCACAGCAGCAGATAGCCTCACCAGCCTTTGCCATGCAGGAGACAGGTTCGGCCACAGCCCCCGCTTTTGCTCAGCAATCGAGTCTTGGCTTTAATCACTACAGCGGTTTTCGGCGACCGGCGAGTATTGGAGAGAAAAATGCGGCCTATGCATCGTTGCTCAGTACGGTTGATACTATTCCCAATGAACCGCAAGACCGCAGTGAAATCCCACCGCTCGGTTATGCGATTGCGCAACTAAAAGGTATTTATATTCTCGCCGAAAACATCGAAGGCATGGTTGTGGTCGATATGCATGCGGCGCACGAGCGAATTGTTTACGAGCGTATGAAACAAAATGCGGCTGAAGAAAATGTCATCAAACAACCACTGCTGGTTCCATTTTCATTAAGCGTAAGTCAGGCCGAAGCCGATCTGGTTGAGGAAAATCAGGCGTTATTTGAACATCTTGGTTTCGTCGTCGAACGATTAGGCGTCGAACAAATCCGCGTCAGGGCAATCCCGGCTTTATTGAAAAACGCCGATACAGATCAGCTAATACGCGATGTTCTGGCCGATTTGGTCGAATACGGGCGTTCCGAGAGAATCCAGCAATACGAAAACGAGTTGTTATCGACCATGGCCTGCCATGCCTCGGTGCGTGCAAATCGATTACTGTCTATCGACGAAATGAATGCCCTGCTAAGAGATATTGAGCAAACCGAACGCAGCGGACAATGTAACCATGGAAGACCTACCTGGAAACAGTTAAGCCTCGATCAGTTAGACAAGTTTTTCAAACGCGGGCAGTAGATGTCAGCGCCACCAGTAATTTTCCTCACCGGGGCTACCGCAACGGGTAAAACAGAACTCGCAGTCGAGATAGCAAAGCACTTTCCTGTCGAGCTAATTAGTGTTGACTCTGCTTTGATTTATCAAGGTATGAATATCGGTACCGCAAAGCCGGATTCAGAATTACTTTCTCAGGCGCCACATTTTTTGATCGACATCATCGATCCGGCTGAGTATTACTCGGCCTGGAACTTTGTACAGGATGCCAGTCAGTTAATCGCACAGATTCGTCATAGAGGTAATGTTCCATTGTTAGTCGGTGGGACTATGTTGTATTACCACGTCCTTGAAAATGGCTTAAACGAGCTTCCAGTAGCCGATCCTGTCATACGAGCAAAACTAAACCACGAAGCGGATCAAATTGGCTGGGTAGCCATGCATGAAAAGCTGGCAGAAATTGACCCTGAATCTGCAAGTCGCATTAAACCGGGCGACTCTCAACGCATTCAACGAGCGTTAGAGGTATTTAAAATTAGTGGTCAGTCGATATCCGATTTACAGGAAAAACAGACCGAAAGGCCCGATATGGAGGTGACCAGGATAATCCTTAATGCCGATGATCGGGCCCGGTTACATCGGCGCATTGAGCAGCGTTTTCACGTAATGCTAGACAAAGGGTTTATTGACGAAGTCGCCGACCTGAAAAAGCGAGGCGACCTGAACCTTGATATGCCATCGATGCGCTGTGTCGGTTACCGCCAGGTCTGGCAATACCTGGAAGGGAACTTAAATAGGGAAGAAATGATCTATAAAGCTGTCGTAGCGACCCGACAACTGGCAAAACGACAAATGACCTGGTTACGCAAGCAATCGCAAAATAATGCCTTCGATTGTTTGAATTATAAAAATACGTCTATATTTAAAGTGTTAAACGAGCTGTTCCAGGGTTGATAATTTCGATAATGTATCGCTGGGAAAGCACCTGTTTTCTGATACACTCAATGTGAGTGAGTAGGATGATAGAGGTTCTGCTGGTAATTTAGAGCAGGGCAACAAAACGTGATTAACAACTTAGAGGTATAAGTTATTAATTTAATTTAAAAAATGTAAAGTCGCTTCGGTTGATTTTTGTGATTTGAAGATCAAAAAAGAATATTTGTGGCTTCCTACAATAATTAAAAAAGGAGCACTACTATGTCTAAAGGGCAAATGTTACAAGAACCCTATTTAAACGCCTTGAGAAGAGAGCATGTACCGGTTTCAATATTTCTGGTGAATGGCATCAAATTGCAGGGACAGATTGAATCATTTGATCAGTTCGTCGTTTTATTGAAAAATAATGTCAGCCAGATGGTCTACAAGCACGCTATTTCTACCATCGTGCCAGCCAGAAATGTTCATATTGATGATCCTTTAGACGAAGAGGGTGAAGGTAATCACTAGTAAACCTATTGGGAAAACGCCCATAGGAGTTACCGTTGTTCGAGTTTGAACGGCCGCGCAGTGGTGAACGCGCACTACTGGTACACATCAATTTTCCACTTCACCCAGACCAGGACGATCTGGATGAATTTATTGAACTGGTTCGTTCGGCCGATGTCAGTGACGTTGAATTAGTCGTAGGCAGTCGGCAACAGCCTTCTGCAAAAACCTTCGTAGGCAAGGGAAAGCTTGAAGAAATAGCTGAGCTAGTCAGGCAGCACGAAGTCGATGTGGTTCTATTTGACCATACGCTTTCTCCCTCTCAGGAACGTAATCTGGAGAAGCATTTGCAATGTCGAGTGCTGGATCGGACCGGACTCATCCTCGACATATTCGCGCAACGCGCCCATTCGTTTGAGGGAAAATTACAGGTCGAGCTGGCACAGTTAAGACACTTATCGACACGGCTGGTTCGGGGCTGGACGCATCTGGAAAGGCAAAAAGGTGGTATCGGTCTACGTGGACCCGGTGAAACCCAGCTTGAGACTGATCGACGCCTGTTAAGCAAACGTATCAAATATTTGAACAATCGACTGATAAAAGTTGCCCGTCAACGCGAGCAAAGTCGGCAGGCGCGCAAGAAAGCTGAAATCCTGACGGTATCCCTGGTGGGCTACACCAACGCCGGCAAATCAACGCTGTTCAATGCGCTGACTAATTCATCGGCCTACGCGGCTGATAAACTGTTCGCGACACTCGATCCGACATTGAGAAAACTGGAAATCAATAACAACTTATCAGTAATACTGGCGGATACGGTTGGATTCATTCGCCACTTGCCGCACGATCTGGTTGCTGCGTTTCGTGCAACACTACTCGAAACGCGTGAGTCGGATCTGATTTTGCACGTGGTTGACTGTGCCGATGAAAATAAGCATGAGAAAATTCAGGCCGTGAGCCAGGTATTAGAAGAAATCGGCGCTAACCATGTGCCACAACTGTCAATTTATAACAAGATTGATTTACCGGGCTACAAACCACGAATAGATAAAGATGACCTTGGAAATCCCAATCGGGTGTGGTTATCGGCTATTAGCGGTGCCGGTTTTGACGAGTTGCTGCAAGTGTTGCAACTACGATTCAGTGACCACAAATTACATTATCAACTTGCTCTGGGCGCGGACGAAGGACAAATTCGGGCGTTTTTATATTCGGAAGGCGCTATCGAAGATGAAAAATTTGAAAATAATGGTGATATAACCTTGAATCTTATTCTTTCAGCCGCACTTTTAGAACGGTTACATAGAAAATTTCGATTAACCAGCACGCGTGTTCAGATTCAGACCGATGCGCTTGCGGGAGCCGCCTAATAGGCTATACAATCTGCACTCTTTGAGCGCGATTAACGCAATCAATTAAATTACCAATTACTGGAGAGAATTTATGCCCTGGAATGAACCGGGTAAAGATAAAGATCCATGGGGGCAAAAAAATAATGATGGCCCACCGGATCTGGACGAATTACTAAAGAATGTCAAAAATAAATTTGGTGGCCTGTTTAGCGGCGGCAATGGGAAGATGCCCGGAGTACCCACTGGATCTGGCAATTTATCCGGCATTATTGGATTTTTAGCTATCGCAGCCTTGATAGTCTGGGCCTTGACAGGAGTATACATCGTCGACGAAGGTTGGCGCGGCGTTGAAACCCGATTCGGTGCTAAATCCATAGTCACTCAGTCTGGCCCGCACTGGCATTTACCCTGGCCGATCGAGGATGTTGAGGTAATTAATGTTGCGGCTAATAGAACCACCCGCAAAGAATCGAAAATGCTAACCCGCGATGAGAACATTGTGGTGATGAGCCTGGAAGTCCAATACGACATCAAGGATGCCCAGGATTTTGCCTTCGAGGTTCGCGATCCCGATCTTACCCTGCAACAAGTTGCTGAAACTGCTATCAGAGAAGTGGTGGGTAATAACGACATGGATTTAATTCTGACCGAGGGGCGGGCGATTATCGGTAGTGAGACCAAGGAAATAATGCAACAAATTCTCGATTCCTATAGTACCGGCCTAAATGTACTCACGGTTAATATGGGAGAAGCCCAACCACCGGAACAGGTGCAGGACGCATTCGACGACGCCATCAAGGCACGCGAAGACGAGCAACGTATCATTAATGAGGCCAATGCATATCGCAACGGCGTGGTACCGCAGGCACGTGGTGATGCCCAGGGGTTACTGGAAAAAGCCGCGGCCTATAAAACCCGCGTAACCAAGTCCGCGGAGGGTGAGACCAGTCGCTTCAATCAATTGCTGGCCGAGTACCAACGCGCCCCGGAAGTGACTCGCGAACGACTGTATATAGATACTCTCGAGTCCGTCATGAGCCGCTCACCAAAGGTGATGATTGATATTCAAAATGGCAATAACCTGATGTTTTTACCCCTCGATCAACTCATTTCCGGATCTCGAAGCAATTCCGCTTCCGGTGCGGGTGGGAATTCTGACGATGGTTCGACTCAATCGTTAATCGATGAATTCAAACGCAATGTTTCTCGTTCGCGAAGCAGGGAGACAAGATAATGAATAACATTAAATTTGGCGTTATTATTCTGGCTATATTTGTCGGCGTTATTTCGATGTCGACCTTTATCGTGCACGAACGCGAAGTGGCGATAAAATTTCGACTCGGTGAAATAGTTGAATCAGATTACAAGCCCGGAATTTATTTTCAGATACCGATCATCAATAATGTGATCAAATTCGATAGTCGGATTTTGACCCTGGATACCCCGTCCGAAAGATTTTTAACCAGCGAAAAGAAGAATGTTATCGTCGACTCCTTTGTCAAATGGCAAATAACCGACCCAAAGGTTTTTTATACTTCGACGCAGGGTGATGAAAGACGAGCTATCTCACGCATGGCCACGATCATCAATGGCGAGCTGAAAGGCCAGATCGGTGCTAAATCGATGAAGGAGGTTATTTCAGGGGAACGCGCGACGATCATGCAGGTGGTCACCGACAATGCTGGTCGAAAAATCAGGGATCTTGGCATCGATCTGATAGATGTACGAATTAAAAAGGTTGAATTGCCGGATAACGTTAGTAACGATGTTTACCGGCGTATGGCAACCGAGCGACAAACGGTGGCGAAGGCTTTTAGATCGCGTGGCGAAGAGCAAGCGAAGCAGATTCGGGCTAATGCGGATCGACAACGTGAAGAATTGCTCGCCGAGGCTTACCGCAAGTCTGAAGAAACCCGCGGTGAAGGAGATGCAACCGCTGCCAAGACATACGCCGACTCCTACAATCAGGATAAGGAATTTTATTCTTTCTACCGAAGTTTGAATGCCTACGAAAATAGTTTTGGCAATAATCAGGATTTGATAGTGTTGAGCCCTGATTCAGATTTTTTCAAATTTTTCAAGGATTCGACTAAACAATAAAAAGTCGACAAGGCGGCTGGTAAATTCATTAAACGGGTGGTTATAATACCGCCCGTTTTTTTGCGAGAAAATTATGAACTGGGGCGATTTATTTGCTGCACTGGCGTTAGTAATGATAATTGAAGGTATCATTCCATTCATTAGTCCACAGGGTTACAAAAACACCATGCAACAACTCACTTCAATGCCCGAGTCGACATTAAGAAGCATCGGTTTTGGACTGATGCTTGTCGGTGTTGTTTCTTTATATTTTGTCCGGGCCTGAGTTTCTGATTTCAGAGTACTGGCAAAGCGAATGAACATATCCTCTAATAGTCGATGGCTACTACCTGACGGTGTGCAGGAAACCCTGCCACCTGATGCACAGACGGTTGAGTTATTACGTCGAAAAATACTCCAGACCTATCATTTATGGGGTTATGACCTGGTAATGCCAGCGATGATCGAATACATGGATTCATTGCTGACTGGGACTGCACATTCTCTCGATACCAAGACTTTTGCACTGGTCGATCAATTATCTGGAAAGCAAATGGGAGTTCGCTCCGATATGACGCCACAGGTCGCTCGCATTGACGCGCATCTGCTTGCCGACGATCGACAAAAACACCGTATCAGTCGCCTATGCTATTGTGGCACCTTGCTACACGCTCAGGGAGAGGGTATTACCTCCAGTCGCACGCCCCTGCAAATTGGTGCAGAAATTTTCGGCAATGATACCATTGCAGCCGACGTTGAAGTCGTTTGTCTAATGATCGAGACTCTGCATATTGCGGCACTGGATACAATTTCTATCGATATTGGCCATGTGGGTATTTTTCGTAACCTGGTACTCAATACCGGCCTGGATAGCGATCAGGAAAACCGCTTATTCGAAATGTTGCAGCGCAAGTCTATTCCCGAATTACAGCATTACCTGCGGCAGTTGCCGATAGATGAACGATTAAGTACTCAGATTTATCAACTCGCCCTGCTCAATGGTGATATTTCTATTCTCGATGATGCACGTAAAGTATATGCGGGTTGCGCCACTGGGTTGCTACGGGCGATTGATCACATGCAGGCCGTGGTTGAAGCCGTTCAGACAAAGTTTCCTGATACGTTAATCCACTGCGATCTCTCTGAATTACGCGGATATAGTTATCACACTGGTCTCGTATATGCCGCCTTTTTGCCGGGTCAGGGAAAGGAGATAGCTCGTGGCGGCCGCTACGACGATGTCGGGAGTGTGTTTGGCAATGCGCGTCCGGCAACCGGCTTTAGCGCAGATTTGATCAATCTTTATCAGCTCTCTCCGGCGTCGAATATTATCGAGTCAGGCATTTTGGCGCCTGATGAGAATGATCCAGAACTCGAAAAAATAATCCAGACACTGCGTCTGGACAAACAAAGAGTCATCGTTGACCTTTCTGATGGTGCTAGTAAACCCGAAGAACAGCATTGTGATAGAAAACTAGTTCGGCAAGCCGACGGTTGGATTGTAGAAGTTATTTAACCCGGAAAATTCATAAATGGCAAATTCAGTTGTAGTAATTGGCACCCAATGGGGTGACGAAGGTAAAGGCAAGATAGTAGACCTGCTTACCGAACAGGCACACGCCGTAGTACGTTTTCAGGGTGGCCACAATGCCGGGCATACACTGGTAATCGATGGCGTAAAAACTGTTCTGCATCTGGTTCCCTCGGGTGTTTTACACGGGCATGTCAAATGCCTGATAGGTAATGGTGTAGTGCTTTGCCCCGAGGCTTTGCTCACGGAGATTACGCAACTCGAAGCGGCGGATATACCGGCACGTGAACGTATTGTTATCAGCGAATCCTGCCCATTGATATTGCCTTATCATATTGCGCTCGATCAGGCGCGTGAGGCGGCACGTGGCAATAAGGCAATAGGTACCACTGGTCGGGGTATCGGGCCCTGTTACGAAGACAAAGCCGCGCGCCGTGCTTTGCGTGTTGGTGATTTACTCGACCCGGAACACTTTGCAGACCGCTTAAAGGAAGTAATGGAGTACCATAATTTTGCTCTGGTAAATTATTACAAGTCGGACGCAGTTGATTACCAGCAGGTACTCGATCAGGCTTTGCAACAGGCAGAAATCATGCGTGACATGATTGGTGATGTCCCCGCTATATTGCATCAGCTCTTAGCGCAGGGTGAGAAAGTCATGTTTGAAGGCGCTCAGGGTGCGCTGCTCGATATCGACCATGGCACCTATCCGTTTGTTACATCGTCGACTACAACGGCTGGCGGCGCCGCGGCGGGGGCGGGTGTCGGTCCGCGCGACCTGGAATATATCCTCGGAATCGTCAAGGCCTACACCACGCGCGTTGGAGGCGGGCCATTCCCGACTGAACTGGATGATGCGAATGGTCAGCACATGGGTGAAAAAGGCCACGAATTTGGCGCCACCACCGGTCGAAAACGGCGTTGTGGCTGGCTCGACATGGTGGCTTTGAAGCGTTCCTTTAACATCAATTCGGTATCCGGCCTTTGCATTACCAAACTCGATGTTCTCGACGGACTCGATACTTTAAAGATAGCTGTTGCGTATCGCCATAAAGGCCAGGAAGTGACTACTATTCCGCCTGGAGCAGAAATTATGCAAGCCTGCGAACCGGTATACCTCGAAATGCCCGGCTGGCAGGCCTCCACCTATGGGGTGAGGTCCTATGATGAACTACCCGCTGCGGCAATCAATTATCTGAAGAAAATTGAAGAGTTATCTGGAATGCCGATCGATATCATCTCGACTGGTCCCGATCGCCTGGAAACCATCGTTTTAAGGCATCCGTT
>CAXMRQ010000054.1:0-4035 GCA_964196115.1 uncultured Gammaproteobacteria bacterium | reverse complement strand
CCGTAAAAAAGAGGCCTTCAGGTCTCTTTTTTATGCATGATTGTTTTCCCAGGGCCCGTATGAGAACCCTGTTCGACAAAATCATCTGGGTGAAGCGGAAGAGGGAAAAGTGCCAGCGGCACTTTTCCCCGCTGAACGGGTTTGCCGTGGATGGCAAACCCCGGAGTTCTTGGTGCGGTCAGGATGGCCAAACCTTAGAACAATTGAACGTGCGAAGCACGGCCCGCAGGGTGTAGGGCAGGATGCCCGGAGTAATCCCCTACCCACAGTTTGATCCGTAAAAAAAGAGGCCTTCAGGTCTCTTTTTTATGCATGATTGTTTTCCCAAGGCCCGGATGAGAATCCTGTTCGACACTAAATCATCTGGAGGCCGTTCTCACCCTTCCCTGTGTTTCACGGTACCGGTTCATCCATGAACAATGTGATTTAGAACAAGCGAAGCGAGCCTGAAGGGCAATACACAGGGAAGTGTTTTGTAATATCGTCATGGTGAAGCGGAAATTGTAAGTGTTCCAATGGTCGTTCAGTACATTTTAGACATGGATGTTTCCCTCATTTTGACTATATAACTAAGGTGGCTATGAGTATTATTTATATGAGCCTTAAAACAAGGCTCGAAGCAATGGCTAAAACTACTCAGTAAGAACCGAGTATGCCTTCCAGACCTGTTTTGTCGATACAGGTGAACAGGTGTTGCGAAATGGGCAAATCTCTGAATAATCTATGGTTGTATAAGCAACAGAAATATAGTTCGTGACGAATTTAGAAATAATTAACAGATTCTCAATTTCCCTGCTTCAGCAAAACTTGCTGGATGATTTAATGTGTAGTATGGCTGAAAATATTGGCGAGCTTTTAGAATTTGAAGATTGCGTCATTTATCTTAAAGAAGGTGAAGTATTATCTCAAATGGCGGCCTATGGCGATAGCCAGCGATTAAAACAGATAATACTTAATCTTTTGTCAAATGCAGTCAAATATTATCGTAAGGGCGGTCAAATTAACATTAGAACCTTGCAAATATCGTGTCAGACTATTTGACCTGGGCTCGAAGAACTGTGGTCGATGGCTGAATTTTTCAGACCTGCTAAACTTAAGTTTGATTTAATTCACTGCCTCTCTAGTTCGATTAATTGGCCGTTTCCTTTTAGAATCAATTAATTCACCGATAAAGTTGAATTTATTTTTAGTTTTTAGGGCTTTACGAGATAAATGACTAAAACATTCGTTAGGAAAATTGTAATATAAAACGAAAACAGGACTTTAGATTGTTTCAAGACTACCTATTCAAGATTCTGGCCGACAAGTGGATGCGAAACATGGTCGTACTAGTCGTGCTAGCATTACTGGCGTACCAGCTATCAATCGCTTTTTGGCAGCTTTTTCCTGCATCAAATATAGGCGACAGTAATCTTCGTAACCAATTTGAAAAGGGTGGCAATCCAGTTACGCCGCAACAAAGTTACCTGGAAAAGGCTCAGCTTATAGGTCGTGCCTATTTATTCGGTAAGCCTCTGGTAAAAAAATCACCGGTTGTGGAAACTGAAAATGCACCCGAAACCAAGCTTAATTATAAATTGCGCGGTATTTATTATTCAGAAGTGGATAGGCTGTCGTCAGCCATTGTTGAAACTAAAATTAACGATAGCAAACATTATCGACTCGACGATGAACTGGCCGACAACATCACGCTCGCCGCGATCGAGCGAGATCACATACTGATTAATCGGTACGGCAAGATTGAACGCCTGAATCTCGAGAAATCTGTCGCTGGAGCCGTTGGAAAGGGTATTAATACTATATCGAGTAATCCCAATTCTTTAGCCAGCAGTGCGTTGTTGCGAAGTTACAGAAAACGCTATGTTAGCAATCCGATGGCGCTGGCGAATAGATTTCAGGCTATACCAGTGACCGAAAATGGCAAAAACATCGGTTTTAAACTGAAAGCTTTACGCGGTGAAAGTTTGCTTAAAAAACTCAAATTCCAGGCCGGAGACGTGTTTCTCAAAGTCAATGGAATCGGCCTCGATAAACCTTTTCAGGCCCTCGATGCATTAAAGTCTCTAACCACGGCGTCCAGCGTTTCGATTACCGTGAGACGCAATGGTAATGAAGAAACGATAAACTTTAGTATGTAAAATAAATTAATTATATGAAAAATATCCTGTCCATGATTGCCCGCCTGCTAATAGCGAATACCTTATGCCTGCTCCTGGTAGTTGACTCTATCAGGGCGGAAGAGGTTACCCTGAATTTTAGCGACGCCGACCTGGTGGCCGTGATCAATAGTGTGTCACAGATCACCGGCAAAAATTTTATCATCGATCCACGGGTAAAAGGCAAGGTGACGGTAATTTCTTCGAAACCGCTCGATGAAGACGAAGTTTATAACGTTTTCCTGTCGGTTTTGCAGGTACATGGATTTGCGACCGTACCTACCAAAAATGCGATCAAGATTATCCCGGATGCTACTGCCAAACAAAATGCGGCACCTTTCACTAATAGTAATCGAGAACCCGAAGATCAGCTCATCACCCGGGTGCTAAAAATAAACTACATCAATGCGGCGCAACTGGTGCCTATTTTAAGACCTCTGGTTGCTCAACAGGGGCATCTCGCGGCGTACGCTACCACTAATGTATTAATCATCTCTGACAGGGCGTCGAATATTCGACGTATTGAACGAATAATTCGTGAAATGGATCGCAAGACCGATTCTGAAATAGAAATAGTAAAACTACAGCATGCATTCGCTGCCGAAGTCGTGCGATTATTATCCAGTTTGAATTCTGCCTCCCCGGACCCAAAGAATCTGGCTGCCGGAAAGGTAAAATTTACAGCTGACGAACGCACCAACAGCATAATACTCAGTGGTGAAAAGTCATTGCGTCTGCGATACCGCGCCATTATATCCGACCTGGATGCGCCAGTCGCATCGACAGGTAACACACATGTCGTCTATTTACGTTATGCCGAAGCAAAAAACATCGCCACTATACTGGGTAATGTAGGTAAAGAAGTTATCAAGGCAGAGGCAAAAAATGCGGCCGGTAGCAGCAGAACCGGAGCGATACCCGATTCGGTAAGCATTCAGGCCGACGAAACTTCAAATGCCCTGGTTATCACCGCACCCGCGTCGGTCTTTCCATCGCTCAGATCAGTGATTCAGCAACTTGATATACGCAGGGCGCAGGTTCATATCGAGGCTATTATCGCAGAAGTCCTTCTAGATACCTCCAGAGAAGTAGGTGTTCAGTGGTTGATCGACGGAACCCCTGGAGGCGATCCTTTTTTGACCACGCAGTTTGCAGCCTCTGGTGACAGCGTCAGCGGTATCGGCTCTGGCATACTCCCTGACGGTCTGGCCCTGGGTATAGGGCGACTGGATGATTCCAGTTTAAATTTCGTGACCCTGATTAGAGCCTTATCCGGTGATTCGGAATCCAATTTATTGGCAACGCCGTCAATCGTCACACTGGATAATCAGGAGGCCGAGATTATAGTAGGTCAAAACGTGCCATTTGTTACCGGCGAAACTTCGACCACCACCGGCACAGCAGTGGGTGTCGTTAATCCATTCAGAACTATCGAACGTCAGGATATTGGTCTTAGTTTAAAGGTTAAACCACAAATCAACGAAGGCGATACGATTACCATGACTATCGAGCAGGAAGTGTCGAACATTAGTGGTAGCGCCACCGGTGCAGTTGATATTGTTACCAACAAACGATCAATCAAGACCACCGTACAATTAGAAAACGGTGAACTGCTTGTTTTGGGCGGATTGATTGACGATAAGGTAATAAATAGTGAGCAAAAGGTACCTTTATTAGGTGATATTCCAGTTCTGGGTTGGTTATTTCGCTCGAGTAAATTGACTAAAGTTAAACAGAATCTGTTAGTTTTCATCAGAGCCAGCATTATCAAAGACCCGGATAAGGCCCGCACTCTGAGTCACCGTAAATATAATTTTATGCGCGATGCGCAACTGGATCTGGTTAAGGAAGATGCGCCCTATATTCCTGTTTTAGATCC
>CAXMRQ010000053.1:0-9646 GCA_964196115.1 uncultured Gammaproteobacteria bacterium | reverse complement strand
TGATTCGTTCGAGAAAAATCAGCGATTGTTGACCGTGTTCGAGCGCCCGATCCGGGAAACCCAGTAACCACAGAGTCCAGGCGCAGTAGGCATTGACTGCGGTCCCTATTTCCAGGCCATAACGGAAGGCGATAGAGTGGTGTTGGTCGGGATCGTGCAAATCGAGGGCCTCTTGGCAATGCCGGCGAGCTATGGTCTGCTTGCCCATGTGAATCAGGCTGACCGCCATCATGAGATGACCCGCCGCTCGGGCCGCTGAATCTTGGGACTGCTGCGCCCGCTCCAGAAGTTCCTCGGCGAGGTTTAGTGCTCGTTCGTGTCGAGCTCTACCCAACTCGAACAGATAGACCCCGAACAGCACCGGGTAAATATCCTCGGCCTCGCCGACTAACTTGCAGAGCTCATGAGAGCGGGAATAGACCTGTCCTGTATCAGGCGACGCATAGCCCTGGGTGGCAACTACCGCGGGACCGAGTGTGCTTTGGAAGGCAAGCTCCAGCTTAGCCCGCTCCGTCGTCTCGGGCAGAGTTGTTAACAGGGTCAGCCCCTGGCGCAGGTGGGTAATCGCCTCAAGATGCGCCGATTGCCGGGCCGCTCGTTGGCCTGCTTTGAGCCAGTAAGCCACAGCCTGCTCGGTGACGCCCGCCTCGGTGTAGTGATGGGCGACAAGCTCGGGATTCGCCTCAGCGATATCGGGAAACCGGGATTCCAGAAGCTGTGCCACCTGCATGTGGTGTTGCTGACGCGGGCGGCGCAGCAACGATCCGTAGGCCGCATCCTGTACCAGTGCATGCTTGAAGATGTATCTGGCCCGCGGTGGTCGCCCGCGCTGGTAAAGCAGCTCTGCCTCGACCAGTTGTCCAAGACCCTGTTGCAGGGTGGTCTCATCGATGGCGGAAAGCCCGGTGATCATCTCATAGGCAAATTCGCGCCCCAGCACCGAACCAAGCTGGGCAATCTCACGAACCTGTGGCAGGCGATCAAGCCGCGCCATCAGTGATTCCTGAAGGGTTTCTGGGATGCTGAGCGACGACAATGGCCCGGTCAGTTCGAGGTGATCGCCCGCCTCACGAAGGATATCCGAAGATAGAATCGTCTTGGTCAGTTCTTCTACGTACAGTGGCACACCATCGGTTTTTGTGACGATATGTTCTATGACTTCTCCGGGTAATTGTTTTTGCTCCGCGATTCGCGCCACCATCGCTTCGGCATGGGACCGTTCGAGCCGGTTGAGGGTTATAGGCGTAATGTGCGAACGTGCAGACCATGGTGGTACAAACTCCGGTCTGTTTGTCAGTATCATTAACAGGGATGTTGTTGGCGCCTGCTCAATCAGCAGTCCGATCAACTCCTGGGTCGAGGGGTCGGCCCAGTGCAGGTCTTCCCATAGTTGAAGAAATGGCCGTTGTTCTGCAACCTCCATGGAAATGCCAATAATCATATCCTGGGTCTGCTGCTTTTGCTCCAGCGGGGTCAGTTCCAGTATCGGGTATTTGCCATCCGGCAGTGTCAGAGAAAGAAGCGTGGCCATCAAAGGGGCACTCTCCTCAAGCGGTTGTTCATACCCTTTGAGCATTGTCTCCAGTTTTTCGAGGCATGTGTCATTACTATCTTCAGGCTGCCACCGGGCCAGACGCTTAAAGTGTTCGATAAGCGGATAGAGAGCAGAGCTGGTGTGATAGGGTGAACAACGCATGGTCAGTTGTGGCGAGTTCTCGGCGAGTACTTCGGCCTTGAGTCCTTTGAGCAGTGCACTCTTGCCAATTCCGGCTTCGCCGTTGATGGTAACGACCTGACCCCGGCCTTCATTCTTGGTACTCTGCCAGGCTCTTCGCAGCAACCCGATTTCTTCATCGCGCCCGACCAAAACGGGCAATTGTGCCGGACCATCATTGGCATCATCGCCGTTCTCCCGTGCGTCATTGTCGTGCAGTCCCGTTACACCCCATGTAGCAACCCGACCCGGAATTCCCTTCAACTCATGAGAACCCATGTCCTCGTAATCAAATGCATCGCCCGCCACTTCACGGGTCAGTGATCCAACAATGACACCGTTACGTCTGGCGAGGCCCTGCAGCCTGGCGGCCAGATTGGGCGCTTCGCCGATCACCGTTCGTTCCTGTGCCATGCCCTCACCGACGATTTCACCTACCATCACCGTGCCTGTGGCGATACCGATGCGTACGGCAATTTCTTTGTCTTTGTCCAGATCTAATGTCTGGTTGAGTTCCGTCATTGCGTCAATGATATCGAGTGCACTGCGCACTGCACGCTCGGCATTGCGTTCCAGGGACTTCGGGTAGCCGAAATAGATCAGAATGCCATCGCCCATATAGCGGGCAATAAATCCCTCATATTCACGGAATATCTTGGTGCAAGTTTCCTGGTAGGCTCGAATCACGTCTTGCAGATCTTCCGGGTCGAGCTGCGTCGACAATGCTGTCGAATCCGCCATATCGCAGAACATAACGGTGAGCGGCCGCCGCTCAGCGTCACTGGTCGGCGGGCACGCAGCGCTAATATCTGTTGTCTCTGTTGGAGCTGTTGCGGCGGTTGATTTGTCAGGCTCCAGGTCCTGAACGGATTCCCCATGACCTTTCCCGGGCAGAGGCGCCAGGGATTCGAGCGGTGCAGGTGTCGAGGCAGACGACGGGGACGAGCCATTCGCCGTACCTACCCAAACCAGAAACTCACCGTCTCTGTCGATAGCCCAGCACTTCATCTGGATGAGTTCGCGACGGACATCCTCCAGGGCATCACTATCCAGATCAAATTCTCTCTGGAGGCGACGGTAGGAGACTATACCGTCGGTCAAGAGCAACCACGTCACTCGTGCCAATACATTGATAAATTTCATTACATCCCCCTCCCCGGAACCGGAGTCGACTCTGGCATCGACTCTGGGGACAGTATACCTATTGAAAGCTGATTTGTGCCCCGAGATTATTTATACCGTCTTGTAGTGAAACACTACAACCGTCTGAACGTCCGAAACGGGTCGGAAGCGGCCCTCGCTACTTCAATTCTGAACGACTGCTTTCTGTATTTAGAACTATTCGCCACTCATACCCCAGACATCAATTTTATGCCTGTAAACGACGGGTAAAAAGCTGGTTATACGAGCTATCTCTCTGAAGCAATGGGGTAGCAAGGGGTAATAAATGAGCGAATTTAAGCCTGTTTTAACGGCGATGGATCATCCTGCTATTTTTGATCCGAGCATGCTCAATACCTGGCTCTAAAGGAGGTTTTACTACATCATTGGGGGCTAATTGGGGGACTGAAAACCATTTAATAAACCTATCTGATTGAATTTAAATAGATTTATTTTAATAAATGGCGGAGAGCGAGTGTTGAGAGAAACCCCGTGGTTCGACACAAAATCA
The DNA here is from genome assembly GCA_964196115.1 of uncultured Gammaproteobacteria bacterium. Classification (GTDB taxonomy): domain Bacteria; phylum Pseudomonadota; class Gammaproteobacteria. The sequence continues at coordinate 6,260 of CAXMRQ010000053.1, read as the reverse complement.
TCTGGAATGATTTTGAACAGCCAAAGGCTGGCCCGTAGGGAAAATCACAGGGATGTGATTTGTAGCAATGCCAGGAGCATTTTTGAACGTCCGAAGGACGGCCCCGCAGGGGCGAGGGCATGGATAGCCCGAGTAATCCCTCGCTGCCACCGCAGATTATTTATTGTGAAACAGCAAATGGGTGTGTAGCTATTTTTTTAGGCAGTTTTGTGGCTGCTGATCAGCTCGCCGTCGAACGTCTTCTTTGGGCAAAGGGGCCAGTCAGCAATAACTTGATTAATTCGCTCTGTCGCGAAACATTGGTCTTACGGAACACCGATTTAAGCTGGTTTCGAATCGTATGGATGCTATGACAGGACGAAGTTGCAATTTCCTCGATGCTATGACCATTGGTAAGGCTGATTGCTACCTGTGCTTCGGACTGTGTTAAGCCGTAAACACAGACCAGGCTGTCGATCGAAATTGGCTGCTGCAAATTTGAATCAGTTATAAATACGGCCACTTTCGCGCCTTCGTAGTCCAGATCCGAAGTAACCAAATTTGCATACATCGGTGTTACCAGTATTGGTAAGATTACTTCGACATCGGGATGGTTGATACCGATCGAAATGCTTTGCTTCCAGGAGTCATCCTGATCGATGTCAACGACATCGGTTATGGCTTTGCGTAATCTCTTTTGATCTCCCCCATCGGTTAATAATAACTCACCATCTTTTAACTTGAGTGCAGGGTGCGAATCGATAATTTCGGTTGCTGTGGGGTTGACATAAACCACTTTGGCATTCCTGTCGAAAAGGACTAGCCCGATTACGAGTCGATCCAGGCCTTTGAGCAAAGCATCTTGTTTGAGTCGCAAGTGGGTAAATTCTGAATGTATATTCAGTGCATGTCTTAAGTGAGGTAGGATTTCATCGATAACCCGCAAATCACCATCCCCCCAGATACCTGAATCCTTATTTCTCAAGATTACTATCCCCGCGCGATGTGTGTCTGAATTGTCAAACTCGGCGCCACCGACATGATATATGCCATGCGGTTTCATCCAGTTCAGATAAATATCGGAATGTTCCGACACCGCACTATCGCTGCCGGGACAAAACTGGGTGCAGATTGGCTTACCTGAATCCGTGACGGAAGCCCTGGTGCTGAACATGCTATCAAGGAAGTCAAACTGTTTACTTTTGCTCAAAGCGGCATCGTTCGGTAACCCATATTGCGCAATCGTACTGGCAATATCCATTTCTTTGTTCTTGTAATACAGGAAGGCGAATTGTGAACGAGTGAGTTTCGCGATCATTGAAACCACGTAGTCCCAATGACCGGGATCTATGGTGGCTTCATAGATTTCCGGCAGGATGTGCGATGATCGTCTTCTGTCCATATGAGTATTATTCTTTAACAAACATTTATAGTTCAGGTCAATTCTATCTAAATATATAACCCATTATAAAGTTATAGCCCATTATAAAGTTATATGGTTGTGCATGAAAGTCAGGTAAACGGTCATTGCGAGCGAAGCGCGGCAATTTGCCCTGAGTCAGCGCTGATAAACCTTATAGATTGCCGCGCTTCGCTCGCAATGACTGATTTTTACTGAACAATTAAGCATAATTTTGATCTACATGATTTTCATACAGAGCCATTTAAAGTTATAACCGATTTGGGATAGCGGGTATAAGGGATATATTTCGAGTATTAAGCGTTACCAGTCACAAAAATGGCTATTTTTAGGGCAGTAATTTACCAATAATGAGAATATTAAGGATCATAAACGCTGTATTACTAGCGTGTGACTCAGGTAAAACGATTGTCATTACAACTATCGTGTTGAAAGCCATAAGTTTTTGTAACTAATGGCTTTTTAGTTTTTATCTAGTGATCTATCTATGGTTTTATATATCCCTTGGTTTTGGTTTTCAGAAAATATTTATTTTTGATATTTATACCCTGGTCTAATGATTGAATTCAGTGGGTGGGTTAAATCTGGCTGATTATGAATCCACATAACACACCAGAAAAGCGACACGGACACTTGTTCATGCGTCGATATCGGCGGCCTACGACAGGCGATTTCTATTTCAGTATTCTTCACTTAGATCGAGCAAAATGAGTTGAATTCTATTCGTCATTATTCGGTGTACTGGCACTTTTGGGACTGGTTTTTTATAACTATAAATAAATTCTAGATAATCTCTCTATTTTTTATGAGATGATTAGCTCTCAAGAAACCTAATCGAGGAATTAAATTATCAAACATGGGCTGGTGTGTGTCTCAATGCTGTTTTTCCAATTACCATATCCTACAGCTATCAAGATTGGGTAAGAGAGGCTGACCATGTTTCCGTCATTGCGCCAGTTCCTGTCGATTATCATCGTCGGTATGACCTTGTTGCTGCTGGCGCTGTTGTATTTTCACACCAGGCTGAATCAGGATTCTCTGCAGTACCACCTTGATACCCACAATAACAATCTCGCAATCGTGTTACTTAATACTCTTATGGCAGATGGTCTGGAGGCTGAACTGGTCGGCGACGTGGAACAATTTTCTGCCGCGATGCATGCCAAAATTTCATCCACCCTGGAGAATCAACTTCGCTCGGTGCCGGTATTGAAGGTAAAGATCTATAGCCTTGACGCGATGGTGCTGTTTTCCGGCAAAGATAGTGAGATCGGTGAAAATGCAAAAGAAAATAAAGGCGTTCACAGCGCGCTCGGTGGCGTATCGCTTTCTAGCCTGGTTGAGCCGCATGAACTAAACGAGTTCGACAATGTGATTGAATTGCAAAACATCCACCAGCAATACATACCCATCACGAGTCAGCAGACAGGCGATATTATCGGGGTTTTTGAGATATACGCCGATATATCCAAAATCGTGGAAAATGTAGATAGCAAGCAGAAAACCATGTTCTGGTCGATGACCGGGATACTTGTCGTGTTTTATCTGGCTCTGGCAGCCTCATTTCTAGGTATTGTTAAGTTATTGCGAAATGAGAAGCTCCAGCAACAGGCTCATCTTGATCAACTCCATGCGATACACGACGATTTGGAACGCCGCGTCGAAGAGCGAACCGCCGAGCTAGATCATTCGAAGCAATTCCTGCTAGCGATAATGGACAATGTACCTGACGCCATTCTTACCTGTGATTCAGATCTTGTTATTCAAAGTATCAATTCATCTGCAATACGCTTATTCGACGGCAAGGAGTCTGATTTAATTGCAAGGAATCTTAAAAGCCTATTCGCGAGTGACTCCGATGTGAATATTTTAAAGCCTGAAATTTCATTACAAAAAGAGGTAATACTGAAGCGAATCGATGAAGCTGAATTCCCCGCAGATCTCTGGATTGGTCCGTTCGAGCTTGTCGACGAGACCAGCAGTTATATTGTCGTGGTGCATGATATTACCAGCCGTACTCAAGCACAACGCGAGCTTGAGGCCACGCGGCAACAGTATTTTCATCAGGAAAAAATGGCTGCCATCGGACAGCTTGCGGCGGGTATTCTGCATGAGGTTGGCAATCCTATAGCCGCGATAGCCGGTGCGACCTCCGAACTTAAAAATTTATACACAGGCAAGGACCTGGTTGTCGAAAGTTACTCTATCGACGATGCCATTAGTAATAATATCGAAGTGATTGACGAGCAAACAACGAGACTGGCAAAAATAACTCGTGAAATTGCTGATTTCGCTTCTCCGAAACCACGTGACCGGGAAATGCTTGATCTCAACGGATTACTTCAAAGTACGACACGTGTGTTAGCCTATGATCAAAGATTCCGTTCAATTGAACTGGATCTCCAGCTCGATAAAAACCTTCCTGCAATTATTGGTGTGGCGGATCAACTCACCCAGGTATTTATGAATCTTCTGATAAACGCAATGGATGCCTGTTCATCGATCAGCGGAGATAAGGATCGCATAATTCTAAAAAGCCAACTGGATGGAGACAGAGTTCATGTTTATGTTAAGGACAATGGTCACGGCATGCCCAAAGAAACACTGGGACATGTTCTGGAACCGTTTTATACAACAAAAGCGGTTGGCAAAGGTAGCGGACTGGGGTTATCACTCTGTGAAACTATCGTACTCGCGCATGGCGGCGTCCTCGATATCAATACCAAGGAGGGGAAAGGCACAACGGTGCATGTATTTCTGCCAATTGACTTAACAAATCAGGAGTCAGATAAGCATAAGACCGACGATAATAAGGAAGAAATTTAAAATTGTGTGCCGAATCTACAAGTTAGTTGAAATAATTTACATATAAGACTTATGGTATTAGCAAACGAACAATTATTTTTATTTATAGCCTGCTTTATTTACACGATAAGTTTTGCCGCTACATATCTCGATCAAAAATTCGTCTCTTATAATTTTATAATCTATTCAGGCCTTACAGGCTTGTTAAGCCATACTGTGAGTCTTGCCTTAAGGTGGAACCGGGTGGGGCATGGACCATTTATTAATCTGTACGAAATTTTAAGCAGTAATGTATGGAGTTTGATGTTCTGTTATTTAATCTTTATGTTATTGGCCAAACAATATCGCCACATGAGTCGCTATATTGCTCCCATAGTGTCGCTATTGATGATCTGGTTATTGGTCACCACACCAAAGGATACCTACCTGCCACCAACCTATAATACGATCTGGTTATATTTTCACATATTTTCCGGCAAGTTTTTTCTAGGCCTGCTGCTGCTCGCGACGGGCGCGGCTATTTATGGCATTGTGCCAACGAAGACTAATGACAGATCTTTTTCAATCCATGAGATGCAGGCGTTAAGTTACCGGTTTTTAGCCTTTGCATTCTGTTTTGAGTCGCTGATGTTATTTTTTGGTGCTATCTGGGCGCAGGATGCCTGGGGACGTTATTGGGCCTGGGATCCTCTAGAAACCTGGGCCTTCCTGACCTGGTTAAGTCTGTTGTTCGTATTGCATTGGCGAACCGATTCCTCTCGTCATGCCATTTACGCTGTACTGGTTTTGAGTTGTTTCATTCTCGCTTTTTTAACTTTTTTTGGGGTACCTTTCGTCTCTACAGCTCCTCACAAGGGAATGATCTAATGACTGTATCTAATACCCAAAAACGATCGTTTAAAAATTCCCTTCATCTTAAAGTATCCCTGCTACTTTTAATCGCCATCATAAGCTTTGGCTGGATACTGAATGAGTGGATGACAAAACCACAGGCAATCACTGTACCTTTAAATTCAATTGAGTCGTCGAAAAATAATCAACTGGATCGGACATTTACGACGGCGGTCAGGCATATGCAGCAAGGTGAGTACGAACAGGCTGTCAACCTGTGGCACCAGATTTTGTTGAATAATGCTGCCATTCCTGAAGTCAAGGTCAACATGGGGTTTTCCCTGTTCGAGTTAGGTCGCTATGAAACTGCCCGGGAATTTTTCATCGGTGCGATGCAACAGAATGCCTTCCAGGCTAATGCCTATTATGGTCTCGCGATCACGAGCGAAAAAATGGGAGAACTGGAAGAAGCTATGGGAGCAATGAAGAGTTATATTCACCTCGCACAAAATAAAGAAGATCAGCCCTTTATTCGTAAAGCGAGGTCAGCTGTTTGGGAATGGGAGTCGCAACTGCAATCGAAGCGATCGAAGGAAAGTTCGGCGGTTAAAGAAATAGTACAGTAAAAATAAATTATTCCGTAGACATTAGGGGTTCTAACATTTTTAACTAGTGCTCCTTCAATGAGATATCTTAGGGTGCAGAGCATCCCAAATTGGCCAAGGCACCAAGAGTAGGCGCTTTAGGCGAGGCGCAGTCCGCAGGGAATGGCATGCCCTTTACAAGGACTGCACCAAGTGTAGGCGCTTTAGGCGACGCGCATTGGCCAATTTGGGGCGCTCCCTCCGGGCCAGCCAAGAAACGGTCATCTGCGTTGTCGCCTAAAGCGCCTACTTTTGGTGTGCTCCCTTGAATTAGCTACGGCTAGTCCTGCGGTCGCACGACTAGCAGCTAACCGCTTCCTGACTGGCTGCACCCTAAGATATCTCATTGAAGGAGCACTGGTGCCTGTGTATATCGCCCCGGACCACCAGTTAGCGGTTCACTGCTGGCGGGCGTCACCGTCGATCCATTCTGGACCTGTTTGGCTTTTCGGACGGAACCGAAAGAATAGCTCTGGTGGTAGTTGTAGATCGCTGATGATTCCACTCTCATAGTTTTCTGAGAGCGTGCGAATGAATTTTACCAGGGCATCGATCTGATGGGGCAGAAGCATGTGCTCCCA
>CAXMRQ010000052.1:0-9635 GCA_964196115.1 uncultured Gammaproteobacteria bacterium | reverse complement strand
GGACGTGGGCAATCTCGACCTCACGCAACTGAAGAAGCCCGAAATGCTGAAAGGCGAATACGCGCGCGAAGCGTTGAAACGGGGTTTCACCCTGGAACAGAAGTTCGGGATTAATCCCTACAAGTTCGGCATGGTCGGTGCTACCGACTCCCACACCTCGCTGCCGACAGCAGAGGAAGAAAACTTTTTCGGTAAATCCACCAGCGTCGAACCATCCGCGACGCGGATATCGCACCCCTTCATCAAATCCAAGCTGGGAGAGATTCCAGGCGACCTGCTGGTGGCCTCCGGCTACCAGGGCGTATGGGCGATCGAGAACACGCGCAAGGCTATCTTCGATGCGATGAAACGCAAGGAAACCTATGCGACAACCGGCCCCCGCATCCCGGTTCGTTTCTTCGGCGGCTGGGAATACGATGACAATGATCTGCGCAGTCGTACACCGGCCTTTAAGGGTTATGAAAAAGGCGTGCCTATGGGCAGCGATTTAACCAAAGCGCCCGCGGGGAAATCACCGACCTTCATGGTGTACGCGCTGCGCGATCCCATCGGTGCGAACCTCGATCGCATCCAGATCGTCAAGGGCTGGCAAGATGTCAAAGGCGAGTTACATGAGCGCATCTATGATGTTGCCGTCTCTGACGGCCGTAAGATTGGAAACGACGGCCGCTGTAAAACGCCGGTCGGTAACACGGTCGACCTGGAAGCCGCCAACTGGACCAATACCATCGGTGCCTCCGAGCTGGCGACCGTCTGGAAAGACCCGGACTTCGACCCGAAACAAAGGGCATTCTACTATTCCCGCGTGATCGAGATACCGACCCCGCGCTGGGTCCTGTACGACAAGGTTCGCCTGGGCGCCAAAGTGCCTGAAGGGGTGGACCTGGTCCACCAGGAACGCGCCTACACCTCGCCAATCTGGTATAACCCGGGCTCGTAAATACGTCCAGTGTGGATGAGCAGTTTCAAGGCGCTCTCGCGAGAGCCGCTGGTTCATTTTCTGATCATCGGCGCGGTGCTGTTCACAGTGTTCGAGCTTGGGCGGGAAGAGAGTAGCGCGGCGCCGGATCGAATCCTGGTCGACGCCGGACAGGTGCAGCAGCTCGTTGCCCGGTTCAGGCGTAGCAGGCTGCGCGCGCCTACCGAAAGCGAACTGGCCGCGCTGATCGAGGGTCATATTCGTGAAGAGGTTTACTATCGCCAGGCCCTGGCCATGGGGCTGGAGCGAGATGACACAATCGTCAGGCGCCGGTTGAAACAGAAATTGGAGTTTATGACCGACACTGGGGCGGACCTTATTGAGCCGCAGGCGGGTGAACTCGAAGCGTATTACGAAGCGAACGTGGAGAGGTTTCAGGATACACCAGCCATTGCCCTGACACAGGCTTATCTTGGACAAAATCCGTCGCCTGATCGTATTAATGCAGCCCTGTCTTCGTTGAAGTCCGATGCCGAGGCTGATCCAAACCGTTGGAGTGAACCCACACTGCTGCCATCTCAGATGGCAATCTCGACACCCGTTGAGATTGATAGTGTGTTCGGAACCGGATTTTTCGACAATCTGATGCAACTTCCAATGGAAGAATGGATCGGGCCAATCGAGTCTGGCTACGGGCTACATCTTGTCCGCATAGACGACAGTCGGCTCGCAAGCCTGCCACCATTTGAAGGTGTGCGTGACGCGATTCTGCGCGAGTGGAAATCAGTGAAGGCGAAGGAACTGAGCGAGCAGGTTTATACCCGGTTGCGAGAACGCTATACCATCGTGCTACCCGATGACGCTGCTCTAAATAATCTATGACAGCTAGACTGCGTTCTACAATGCACCTGTTGCTGGTCCTTTTGCTCAATACGGGATTCGGCCCTGCCGCACACGGCCATGCACTGGAGCCCGGCTACCTGGAAATCCGACAGATCGATGAATCCCTCTATGCCGTGGTGTGGAAAAAACCAGCTGTCGGAGGCACTCCAATGCCTATCGCGGTGAGTTTGCCTGTGCAGTGCAATCCCCGCACCGAAGGGCAACTGACCTGGGCCAGTGGCGCTTACTATGCACGCTGGACGGCGACCTGCGCAGGTGGCCTCGAGGGTGGCAAGCTACAGATTGAAGGACTCGAGCAGACTTCGACGGACGTGCTGGTTCGCTTCGATTTCGCCGACGGCGTCACTGGAACGCATCGCTTAACGCCGAGCGACACGTCCTTCGTGGTGCCGACACAACCCGATCGTCTCGAGGTAGTGCGTACCTATTTTGGTTTCGGTATCGAGCACATTCTGGGTGGTATCGACCATCTACTGTTTGTTCTCGCGCTACTGCTATTAGTCAAAGGCGTGCGCAGAATTGTTGCCACCGTCACTGCATTCACGCTGGCACACAGCATAACGCTGGCCGGTGCGACGCTCGGCTGGGTGCATGTGCCTGGCCCGCCTATCGAAGCAACTATCGCCTTGAGTATTGCTTTCGTTGCCGCGGAAATCCTCCACTGCCGCCAGGGTAAGCCAGGGCTGACTGAACGGTATCCGTGGATCGTCGCTTTTACATTTGGCCTGTTGCACGGATTCGGTTTTGCCAGTGCACTGAAGCAAGTCGGTTTGCCGCAGACAGAGATTCCGATCGCGCTACTGTTCTTTAATGTTGGCGTGGAAGTCGGCCAGCTGTTGTTCATCGCTGCAGTGGTTGCTGCCTTCTGGCTGATGCGCCACAGCATCCGGCGCATCAAGATACCGCAGGTACCGTGGGCCTCTGCAATACCGGCGTATGTGATCGGTAGTCTTGCGATGTTCTGGGTCGTGCAACGTACGGTCGCATTTTTTCCGTAGGGAGGCATAGCGATAATCGCTTATTGCCGCATTCGCTACCGTTTTGTATTTCGCCACCGCCATTCCTCTACCATGTGGCATTGACTCGACTCAGCATTCAAGGGGAATATTTCAGGGCCATATATGAACCCGAAATCTGGATCCCCAGGTGCCGAAGAAATAACGAGTGGTTTGCAGTAAATAGGAATGTCAGTAATATAAGTAATACCATACTTAAGGAGAAAGCAAGTCGTGCAGATTAAGAAGTTAAGCTATAACGTGATTATTATCGGATTTTTAATGTGTGTTTTGTTTACCAGTTCACATGCTCAGGATGATGCCAAGGCTGATAAAACCGGAACAAACCCGGTAAACTTCTCACCCGAGCTACGTCTGTATAATGAATTTACCAGGTTGAATATCGATGGCGGTGGCGAGCAGAATGTTACGACGCTGGAAGGACGGATTCCGTTGCTGGACGGAAAAGTACAGTTCAGGGTTCGGGCACGGACCTCGATCCTCAAGGCAGATTTCAACAATGATGGTGTCGACGAGGTGGACGAGTCTGGTTTCGGTGACCTCGACTTTCGCTTTTTGACAGTTCCCTATACGAATATGGCCGAGAAAGAGGCCGTGGCAATAGGACTCGAAGTGTTTCTTGATACCGCTTCCGAAGATGCTCTGGGATCCGGTGCCACCTCACTCGGTCCCCAGGTGTTTTATGTCAAATTCCTGCCGACCGGCCTATTCGCACCAGCTCTGCAGTATAAGTTCAGTGTGGATGAAAATATTGGAAGCAGCAAGATCGACCAGATACTCATGGACTTCAATTATCTGCGCATGGCCAAGGATAAGCAATCGTGGTTCTTCGCGGACCCGCAGATCGTTATTGATAATGAAATTAACACTGAATATATCGTTCTTGATTTTGAATTCGGAGCCATGATGAGCAAGTGGACGGATCTGGAGGGTCAGAGTGTCTATGTTAGGCCTTCACTTGGCATCGGTAGTGACCGGCCAGTGGAAGGTTCGGTAGAAGTTGGATACAAGTTTGTGTTTTAAGGGAATATTTGGGGAGCCTTTATCCACGGTAGGAATGAATACCCATATAGACCAGCCAATTCGAAAGGAATTTGCCATCGTCGATCTCGAATGGGGCTGGATGATGACTAGCTGGATCGTCAATGCGTGACCGCCCTGAAAGAAACAGGTTTATGGAATCTTGGGATTAAATAGAATGCCTGGCAATAACCGCGTCCTCCTCATAATCGACCCCTTTATTACTTTTGTGGATTCAAATTTATGTTGAATAAAAAACTGAAGTTAACTGCGCTCGCCGTGATTGTTTTACTAACAGTATCGAATGGAGTTCTGGCGGATTCGATAAATCGCGCGCAAAAATTGGAACTAACACTACAAACCCGCTACCTTGAATCAACCGAAGTCAATTTCGATGGCGGCGCCAGTGCCGATATCAATAGCGATCTTGGTTTTGGATTTGGTGTTGGCTATAACCTGAATGATAAGTTGGCACTGCGAGGTAACATGTCATGGTTGTCGGCCCGCTACTCTGCAACCCGGGTTTTGGATGATGTTAGCGGTACCAGGCAAAATTTTTCATCCAGGCTGGACGCCGCTACACTCTCGTTCGGCGCGGATTATTATTTTACAAAGGGCAGGTTTTCTCCTTTTATTAATGGCTCAATTGGTTGGACATTTGTCGACACCAATATTCCGGCAGGCCGCCCGATTACGACCTGCTGGTGGGACCCCTGGTGGGGTTATCTATGCGATACAGTCCAGCCAACTGTTAGCGACACTGAGGTTTCCTACGGCGCTGCAGTCGGATTTCGTTACGATATAACCGACAAGGTTTTTCTGCGCGCAAGTGTTGGCCAGCACTACATCGACTACAGCAGAAGCGTGGGTGATAGCGATTATCTCGTAAGCCAACTCGAATTTGGTTTTGCGTTATAAAATTTTCCGCGCCGGTTATCCGGGGATGTGTCTTTTTAGCGAAATTTCATTTACCCGCGCGTTGTGTCTCTATGTCCCCAGCCCACCGGTTTAGCTAACCGCAAAATTAAGAAGACAAACATGAAAGTTAAAACCCATATATGTGTGGTTATATGCACATTGTTTGGTGTTCCGGCAATATCCCATGCCGGGGAATGGTCCTACGAAATTGAACCCTATGGATTATTTGCAAATATCGAGGGTGATGCCGGTGTTGGGCGAGCGACTGGCGCAGAAGTGGATGTTGATTTCGATACCATTTTGGAGAACCTGGAATTGGCCGCGATGTTGCACTTTGAAGCCCCCCATAAAAATGGTTTGTATATAAAAAGAATAAACGACTCTTTTCCTAAAATCCAATAGTACTGGACAGCCGTCCACACGGATATCGAGCCCGCTACCGTCACTGCATTTTGCTGTCCTTGCCGAAAATCCTCCCTCAATTCCGTCACTTTCCCGCCAATTCGGGTCGTCAGAGCAACCGATGCCCTCGGCAATTGCTCCTGCATTGCTCTAATAAGTTACATCCCTGTAACGATCGGCAATTGCTCCTGCATCGCCTAAAAGCGCCTACTTTTGGTGCTCTAATAAGTTACATCCCTGTAACGATCGGCAATTGCTCCTGCATTGCCTAAGGGCACCTACTGTTGGCGCCTAAAAGCGCCTACTGTTGGTGCTCTCGGTCTCTGTTCCTGACTCGACTCTACCACTTGCCTCCATGCAAGCGTACCTCCGGACCACCGGACCGCTGCATCCATGCAGTCGTGCCGCTTCCGTCAGAGTCGCAGCCGCTGGACGCGCGTATTCATCGGGTGAGAGGTGACAGCGACAAAACAGTCGGCTAAGCTGTGGCAGAATTCCACCTATCGAACAAGGTATTACGCTAGCCCGGTGCGATTGCCGGTAGGATTTCGCCTGGTACGACTCGTTGGAGAAGAATAGATATGACATTGGAAGATAAAACCTTAGATAACATCATACGCTTTGGCCTGATAGGCTTGATTTCCGTGTGGGCGATGATGATCCTCGCACCATTCGTCAGCGTCCTGCTGTGGGCGATAATCATTGCGATCTCCGCCCACCCGGCCTTTCTCTGGCTTGCCAGGACCATGGGCGGCCGCTCCGGACTGGCGGCGAGCGTCTTCGTATTCTTGCTGCTTGTCCTGGTGATCGGGCCCATCGCGAGTTCCTTACCGGGTTTCGCGGATACAATACGATCGCTTGCCGACCAGTTCCAGGCAGGTAGCCTGGCAATACCCGAGGCATCCGAAGATATCAGACAATGGCCTGTTATTGGCGAACCGCTATACGCCTTGTGGCAGCAGGCATCGACAAATCTGGCTGAGTTACTGGTCCAGTTTCAACCGCAATTAAGAGACGCATCGGCCACAATTTTGCTATCGATTGCCTCAGCCAGTATTGCCATACTGCAATTTATTGTGTCCACTATTATCGCCGGTGTAATTCTTGCCCAGCATGAGCGGGCAGCGGCGCTGGCAAATAAACTAATGCAACGAATTGTTCCCGAGTCCCGTGATCGGTTTCTCGCGTTAACCGAAAACACCGTTCGTGGGGTAACGATGGGCGTCGTTGGTGTCGCCGTTGTGCAGTCAATCCTTATCGGCATCGGTTTTGCTGTGATCGGCATTCCTGCTGCTTCGTTCTGGGCGTTTGCATGTCTGATTCTCGCAGTTCTGCAAATTAGCATCGCTATCATAGTCGTACCGATCCTGATTTATGTCTTTTCCAATTATGAACTCGTGCCAGCAGTGCTCTTTTTAGCCTGGAATTTACCGGTTGTTGCTCTCGACAATATATTGAAGCCATTGCTTATGGGGCGTGGCGTTGACGCTCCGATGCTTGTGATATTCATTGGTGCAATTGGCGGATTTATCAGCTTCGGATTTCTTGGCTTATTTTTCGGCGCGGTCGTTCTGGTTATAGCCTATGACCTCGTAGTTGCCTGGCTGGATAATTTGTCGCCATCTGAGACGATGACGCCCGACTCTGCTGATTAACGTAACTGTGAAATGCTGTGAGCATATCTGGGGTCATTGTCCCTGGCTATAACTGGGTTTATCGTGCGCTAAAGGGATAATGATAGTCGCGAGTTCCGTTACAAAAGTATCTTCGAACAATCGTCGTACGATTGGCTGATCGGATGCGCTAATAATCAGTATATTGTCAATAGGGCCAGAAAAACTGTCGTCCTCCCACTCGGCAATCGATCCGCTGGCACAGGCGGCAACAATACACACCGAAAGAGCGACAACGAGTTGTCGAATCAAGGCCAGGTTTGTCATTGAGTGTTACCTCATTCAATGTGTAAAAACCTTTAAACAAATACCCACAGTTTCTAATGTTGATATTCCGATTAGGTTATGGCATCGTTTATCCATTATCAATTACTACAAAATAATTCTTAGGATGTATTTAAAGGGCTCAAAATTATCAGCACCGAGAGTTTTCCTGGTTTGCGCGCTGCTGTGGGGTTTTGTGATGCCGACTGGCGCTATCGCCGAAGGTCTTATGTTCACTCCTTACCTGGGCTACCGGGTAGGTGGCAATTTCAACGATATTTCCACCAATGTCGAACTGGAGTTGGCGGAGAGCGAATCCTATGGGCTCATCATTGGCAAAGATAGTGACAGTGGCGATGCGTTAGAGTTTATCTATAGCATACAACCTACGAAGCTCACAGCCAGAGGTCCTTTTACATCCGGTGTGGTGGGTGACGTCGACGTAGAGAATTTCCTGATCTCAGGTAAAAGAATTCTAAACTAAGGAATCCGGGACTTTTGTATCAGGCCTGGTGGGAGCCACACGCTTCGATCCGAACTCATCCAGTCTTGACTCGGAAACCCGTTTTTCCCTGGGGATCGGGGGTGGAATCGATTACCGCATCAATAAGAGTCTTGGACTAAGACTCGAGGGCCGTGGAATTGCGACCTTGTTCAACTCCGACGGCGCAGTATTCTGTGGCTCTGGTGGCGGATGCCTGGTATACACCGATAGTAATGTTCTCTGGCAGTTCGAATTCGTTACCGGCTTTACTGTCAGGTTTTAGATACAGGAACTATTGCCGGAACCGTATTTTTTCATCCAGGCCCTGGCCTGCGGGGTATTCGCCGCGATGGATGCAAGCAGTGACACTCACTAGTCGAGCCCTCCTATTCTAAAATTCCACGTCATTTCGACTACTCGAGCAGACATGATTACGTATAACGAAACCAGGCCTATCGTAAGAATCAAGTGATACTTGAACCCGGATAATCTCCTGATACCATCGTAGATATTCAGTGCGATAAGCATAAATGCGATTCCAATAACGCCGATACCGGAGTATTTGCTTGAAATCAGTCCGAATAACAGGCTGGTGTCCGCTTTAAGTTCGTTCGTCCCGACAGCGAGCAGCATGGCACATATTAGAAAATTTCTGATGTGATCAAAAATCTGCTTTGGAACGCCTCTTTGCAGGGCGTTATTCGTTCGTTCTACAAATTTCACGATTAAAACAGGTTGTACCTGGTTACTATTACCGAAGATGTAATTTTCAGCTATTACTCTGCTAAAAGCCAGCCCAAACCGAGGATCAATCTCACGCATATTGCTCGTATCATCCCTGATACTCGCCCGTTGCGCGGGCCAGCTAAAGCTGTCCAAATTCATTCCCGATGAATTTGTCACGGTGTATTCGTCTGACTGCCGCACCACCCAAACAGCTAACACCGAATTCTAGTCACACTAGCAAGGCCCGGCTAAGGTGGGCAAAAAGCCAGTCGACAGGACAAAACGCCAGTCGACAGGACAAAACGCCAGATGAGCGCCGCACAACCATAACCAGTTTTTGCTCCTCGGCAATAGCACCTGCATTGCCGAGAGCATCGTCGATTGGTCTGACGTCCCGAATTGGCTGGAAAGTGAGGGAAATGAGAGAAGATTTTTCGGCAAGAATAGCAAATTCAGCAAAATGCTTAGCGGACGACTGCGTGGTTATGCACAGGTTTTTAGCGGCTATGGTGAGAGCCCGATCGATTACTATGCGGGGATAGAGGGAATCGGTATCGGTATTCTGTTATCGAATTTGTTGTGGCCTGCGCTTGAGTAGTATCCTAGAATGCGTTTCTCCACAAAAATAAAATTAACAATATGCGGCTAATTAAATCAAACCAGGTTCCATCACTACAACGCTTCGGATTGTTGGCAGCAGCCTGGCTGTTACTCGTAGTTCCCGCCCAATTGTTCGCGCAGATGGGTTCGAACACCGAGCAGACTGCAGCGCCAGTGGAGATTCCCGAGAACCTGAGCCAGGAACAGGTACGTGATTTAATCGCGCGCATGTCCGATGACCAGGTGCGCGAATTAATCATCACTCAGATGGATAAACTGGTGGTTACGCAAGATCAAACTGTCGATTCATCGGTTTACATGGACCGACTGGGCAAGGGAATACGTGTGGCCGGGGCCGCATTACTGCGAATGTTTGCCGCGGACGAGAAGCTACACGCGTTGCCCGCGTTAATCTGGCAGGGGATCACCGATGATGGCAATATCAGCGGCTGGTATTTGTTGTTCCAGTTGATCGGTTTGCTCCTGGTTGGCTCGATAGCCGAACGCCTGGTGAGATATTTTCTCAGCAAGGCCAGATCCAGACCTGTAGAGGGGCTTTCGCCTGGGAAGCGATTTGACCTGGCCTGTTATGGCGCGGCATTGGGGATGGTTGAACTCGGTGCCTATATTGCCGGCGCGTTATTGTTTGTCGAAATCACTTCCCAGGCCGAAGTCGTACAGGACTTCTGGTACCAGGTTGTCTGGTGCCT
>CAXMRQ010000051.1:0-4037 GCA_964196115.1 uncultured Gammaproteobacteria bacterium | reverse complement strand
TACGCAGGAAGACCTGTTATTACGTTTTGACGATCAACGCAAAAGCGTCGAGGAGATCAGTAGCCTGGTGATTATTTCGGGCGATAGCGGCGCTACCATCCGCCTCGGAGACATCGCATCGGTCAGCAATCGTTTTGATCGCGAAGAAAGCAAAATTCTATTCAACGGACAGCGTGCTGCCATTTTAAAAATCACCAAGACGCGGTCTCAGGACGTTCTCACAGCCTATGAGGATGTGGCTAACTTTGTCGCACAGGAAAATCGACATGCTCCCTCGGGAATTAAACTCGATCTGACCCAGGATGTGGCCTCGGTGGTTCAGGATCGACTCGATATGATCATCAAAAATGGTGCCCAGGGGCTGATCATGGTGTTCTTAATCCTCTGGTTATTTTTCAGTTTTCGCTACAGTTTCTGGGTCACTATGGGGCTACCGGTATCGTTTCTCGGTGCACTTTACCTGTTACCGTTTATGGGTGTCACGATCAACATGATCTCGATGGTGGGCCTGCTCATCGGCGTCGGGCTGTTAATGGATGATGCGATCGTCATCGCCGAAAATATTGCAGCAAGAATGGAGCGCGGCGAATCTGCAATGCGAGCGGCAGTAGCGGGTGTAATTCAAGTCCTGCCCGGTATTATGTCGTCTTTTGCCACGACATTACTAGTATTTGGTTCTCTGGCCTTTATTACCGGTGAAATCGGACAAATCCTGCGGGTGATGCCGATAGTCCTGATCGTTGTCGTCAGTGTCAGTCTGGTCGAAGCGTTTTTAATCTTGCCGAGTCATCTCGGACATAGTTTACGACAGTTAGAAAACCGCAAGGTTTCGGTATTTCGCCAGCAATTCGAAGCGAGATTTGACCATCTCCGTGATCGCTGGTTTGGGCCCCTGCTCGACCGGGCTGTAGAATATCGTTACCTGACCCTCGGACTGGTAATAATGGCAATTATCCTTTCGATCATGCTGCCAGCCAGTGGCAATTTGAAATTTGTCGGCTTTCCGGACACCGAGGGCGATATCGTCGAAGCTCGTTTATTATTACCACAGGGAACGCCACTGGTAATAACCGAATCAATAGTAGAGCGCATCGAGGCAGCCGCACAAAGTCTTAATCAACGTTTTAAGCCGCAGCAGCCGGAATCACAGAATTTAATCCGCAATATCACGATCATGTATGGGCAAAATCCCGACGCTTTCGAATCGGGGCCACATGTCGCAAGTATCATCGTCGATCTGTTAAGTGCTGAAATTAGAACCACCGATATGGATCAATTCCGCGATGCCTGGCGAAGGGAAGTTGGCGATCTTACCGACGTTTTATCGCTTAAATTCACTGAACCCTCGGTCGGGCCGGGTGGACGTCCAATCGAAGTACGTTTTAAGGGCCTGGATCTGGATCGCCTGAAATCCATATCAGAGGAAATGCAGGAATGGTTTAATCGCTATGATGGTGTTACCGACATCAGCGATGACTTACGCCCGGGTAAGCGCGAAATTCGTTTGCGCCTAAAAGACAGTGCCGGTGCCCTGGGACTTAATTCACGATCTGTTTCTGACCAGGTTCGCGGCGCCTTTCAGGGTATTAAGGTCGATGAATTCCCGGTGGGAGCGGAAACTTACGAGGTTGACTTACGTTTGCCGGCGGACAATCGGCTGTCTCCTTATGATCTGGAGCAAATGACCATCACCGGACCCAATGGCAGCCAGATACCACTGCCGGTGGTCGCTATAATCGACGAAGTTCGTGGTTGGGCGCGAATTAACCGGGTGGATAGACGGCGTGCAGTGACCGTTTTCGGGGATGTGCAAAGGGATGTTGTCAATGCCCAGGAATTATTAAACCTGGCAGAAAAAGATTTATTCCCGCTGTTGCAGCATAAATATCCCGACATTGAGGTAGAAATTCAGGGCGCCAGTCAAAGCTCAGCAGAGACCAGCCAGTCGATGCTAAGTAATGTAGTCCTCGGTTTGTTCGGTGTGTATATTTTACTCGCACTTCAATTTAGGGGTTACCTCGCACCGATTACGGTAATGACGGTAATCCCGACTGCGCTCATCGGTGTCATGTGGGGTCACTGGCTGCTGGGACTTGATTTGACCATGCCGAGTATTGTTGGCATGGCATCATTGTTCGGGGTGGTGGTCAACGACTCTATTTTGCTGGTGGTATTTATGCGCGATGAACGTGCTCAAGGTATCGATGTCAAAGCGGCAGCAAAACACGCAGGGCGCGCACGTTTTCGACCCATTCTGCTCACCTCTATTACTACCATAGCGGGCCTTTTGCCGCTCATTCTGGAAACCAGTTTGCAGGCGCAGATACTGATCCCGATGGCCGCCAGTCTCGCCTTCGGCTTGACATCAGCCACCTTAACCGGCCTGTTTCTGGTACCATCGCTGTATTGTATTCTGGATGACTTTGATATGCTGGGTGAGATTGATCCGACTCCTGAGCCAGTGAATTTAAATGAAATTCCAGGCACATAAAACCCGATAGCTGGTGGTCGATAAACAAATAAACTATTGGTTTATCACCTGCATATCACGTTTGCAGATAACAAATCACAAAGCTTTATTTAGAGTCAATCACAGTGCTAGAATCCTTTCTTTTTCCCACACCACCAGGAGACCTGGATGAGCAACGACCGACAAGCCGATTTTAAGACCCGCGAGGTACATGCCGGCGTCAGCCCTGATCCCGTCACCGGGGCTATCCTGACCCCGATTTATCAGTCGACCACCTACGTACAGGAATCGGTCGAACAGTATCTGGAAAAAGGTTATTCCTATAGTCGTTCGGGTAATCCGACAGTAGTCGCACTGGAAAATCGCATTACCGCACTAGAAGGCGGCGCAGGCAGCCTGTGTTTCGCGACCGGTATGTCAGCCACTAGTTCGACCATGATGGCGCTACTCAATGCCGGTGACCACGTAATCCTCTCGGACGTCGTCTATGGCGGCACCCACCGGGTGACTACCAAGGTGCTGTCTCGATTTGGGGTCGAGGCCAGCTTTGTCGACACTGCCGAACCAAACAATATAAAAACCGCTATTCGCGCCAACACTAAACTAATATTCACCGAAACGCCGGCAAATCCGACATTGAAGTTGACTGACATCGCAGCGGTGTCTGAAATAGCAAAAGCGAATGGTGTTCCACATGTTGTCGACAATACTTTTTTAACACCGTACTTCCAGCGCCCGTTGGAAATGGGTGCAGACATCACCTTGCACAGCACAACCAAGTTCATGGAGGGCCATAATATCAGCGTCGGTGGTTCGATTACCGCCGCCAGTCAGGAGCTTCTCGACAAAATCATGTTTGTGCGAAATTGCCTGGGCTGCAATATGACGCCGATGGTTGCGTTTTACACGCTACAAGGTTGTAAAACCATGAGCACGCGTCTCGAAGCGCAATCTGCCAATGCACGAAAAATAGCCGAATTTCTCGAAACCCACTCCGAGGTAGAGCGCGTCGCCTACCCAGGCCTCGATTCGTTTCCACAAAAAGAACTCGCTGACAGCCAGGCCAGCGGTCATGGTTCTATGCTGTGGTTTGAAGTCAAAGGCGGTGTTGAAGCGGGTAAAAAGCTGATGAATACGCTCGAACTATGGAGTCTGGCGGAAAACCTTGGATCGGTAGAATCGCTGGTGACACACTCGGTTACCATGACACACGCCGACATGCCACGTGAAGAGCGCATGAAAGCCGGCATCACCGACGGTCTGGTTCGACTGTCGGCAGGCCTTGAGTCAGCAGACGACTTGATTGCCGATCTGAAACAGGCCCTGGATGGGTTATAAACCTATACTAGTCTGTAGAGAGCAGAGCATTGGGAAACTATCCGATGCTCTGGCTATTACAGGGAAGCTGCCCTCTGGAAAAACTGAATATCGCGACAGCATCCAGTTTCACCTCATACTGAGATTTTAAAATGACCATTAACAACTCTGTTCTCGAAATGATTGGCAATACACCTATGTTGAAACTGAGCAAGTTTGACACGGGTCTCTGCGATTTATTTATCAAGCT